>NZ_JBOICG010000187.1:0-10499 GCF_050739995.1 Pseudomonas sp.
TTCCAACTTTGGAATGCGGTCGAATGTGGGAGCTGGCTTGCCTGCGATGAACGACAACGCGGTAAACCTGCCTACAACTGAAACCGCCCCCCACCCTGCCCCAAAGCCGTGGCCAACGCATCAAACCCCGCCCGCAACAACTGATCATCCCCCGATGTATTGCAGATGCTTGCCCGAATGAACTGCGGCACTGCCGTTTGCCCCACGGCAAATGCCTCCGCGGTGGCGATGAGGTAATTGTTCTGCTTGAGCTCCGCTTCAATCTCCGAGGCGCGCCATGGCTCCGGTACTTCGATCCAGAAGTGCGGGCTGTTGAGATGGGTGCGGTATTGCAGGCCGGCCAACAAGCCTTGTACCAGCGCCTTGCGGCGGCTGATCTCATGGATTTGCTGGCGCAGCAGATATTCCGCCGTGCCATTTTCGATCCACTGGGTCGCCAGCTCCAACGTCACCGGCGTGGCCATCCAGCAGGTCGACCGCAACGCCGCCGAGATCCGGCTGACCAAGGCTGGCGGTGCATGCACGTAGCCCACACGCAGCCCGGCAGACACGGCCTTGCTCAGGCTGCTGATCAAAATCGTACGTTCAGGGGCGAAAGCACTGAGGGGCGGTGGCCGGTCCTCTACTAATACGCCGTGAGCTTCGTCCTCAAGAATCAACAGATTGTGTTCACGACAAACCTTGACCAACGCCTCCCGGCGCGCCACCGACAACACTGCCGTGGTCGGGTTCTGGATGGTGGGTGTGCAGTACAACGCCGAAACCCGGTGGTTTCGACAGATTTCATCCAGCGCACCCGGCAGCACGCCTTCTTCATCCATTTCCAGGCCGATCAACCGCACCCCCAGCATACGCGCAGCAGTGATCAGCCCGGGATAGGTCAGTTGCTCCGTGACCACCGTATCACCGGCCCGCAACAGCGCCATCATCGCGCAGAGCAAGCCGTGCTGGCCGCCATTGACGCAGATGACCTGCTCGGGAATCGGGTGGAAATCGCGCTGCACAAGCCATTGCGCACCGGCCTCGCGATAGCGTGGCAGACCGGCGTCCGGCGTGTAGGCGCTGATGTCCTGGAGGAACTTGGCGTTGGTCGACAGGGTTTGGAAGCTTTGGGCGAGAAACACCGTCTCCTGCCCAGGGATATGCATATTTCGGCTCATGTCGAAGTACTGGCGCGGCTCCTCGCTGAAGTTGCGAAAGCCTTCATCTCGCTGGCGCTCCATCCCACGCTTGCGCACGAAAGTGCCGTCACCCACCCGCGCCACTACCAACCCCAAACGCTCCAGCTCACCGTAGGCCCGACTGATGGTGCCGATGGTTACCCCCAAATTGTCGGAAAGGACCCGATGGGGCGGCAGTTTTCTCCCGGGCTCAATCAAGCCTTCAAGGATGCCTCTTTCCATGACATCGGACAGGCGCTTGTACTTCACGCCCTGACCGCTGGACAACCCCTCACGCATAATTGACACCATGTCAATATTTGTTTTGACAGTCATCATTCGCCCTAATAGTGTGCTTTTGCGGGTTCAATCACCGGATTGAATCACTCATAACAAGTTCAATATAGAGTTCAATTCCGGCTCAGGGAAGCAATAAACGATGCCAATGTCCGCCGTTCTCGAAAACACTGCAAAAATCAAAAATCAGAAACAGTGGCTGGCTGGCCTGGTGACCAGCATCATGTTCCTGATCGTGTGCCTGAGTTGGGGCACCACTTGGCTGGGCATTAAGATCGCCGTGGAGAGCGTGCCGCCGCTGACGTCTGCCGGCCTGCGCTTCCTGATCGCCTTCCCGTTATTCCTGTGTTTTGCCCTGGTGCGCCGCGAGCCGATCCTGTTTCCCCGGGAAAGCCGCTGGTTCTTCGTGTTTGTGACGCTTTCCTACTTCAGCGTTCCTTATTACCTGCTCAACTACGGCGAGATGCATGTCTCGTCCGGCCTCACCGCCCTACTGTTCAGCTGCATGCCGGTGTTTATCCTGATTTTCTCTGCGCTGTTCCTGCGTGAGCGCATCTATTTCTCCCAGGTGGTCGGCATCGGCATCGGCTTCGGCAGCCTGTACATGATCATCAAGAGCCAGGGCCTGCACCTGGACCACGCCGAATTCCTGGGCGTGCTGGCGATCCTGAGCGCCGCGATCATGCATGCGTTGTGCTATGTCATCACCAAGCAAAAAGGCAGCGCCATCAGCGTGATCACCTACAACACCCTGCCCATTGGCATCGCCGGGCTGATGCTGTTCGTGGCTGGCCTGTGGTTTGAAACGCCCACCTTCGATCACATCAGCGCACGTTCCTGGGGCGCGTTGTTCTACCTGGGGCTGGTCGCCTCGGTAGGCGGGTTCATCGTGTACTTCATGCTGCTCAAGCGTTTGAGCCCGATCATCCTGTCGTTCGTGTTCATCATCTTTCCGGTGTTCGCGGTGATCATCGGCGCGTGGTACGAGGGCGTGGCGATTTCACGGGACCTGATGCTGTACTCGGCCATCCTGCTGGCCGGCTTTGCAATCACCAAGTTGCCAATTGAAAAACTCTTGGCCAAGAAACCTTGACCCACTCACCACCACGCGAGAGAAACATGGACGTCCTCCGCCCAAAAACCCTGGAACAGATCTACGCCCACGCCAGCCACAGCTACCCCGAGGAATGCTGTGGCTTCGTCTTCGCCGACGGCAGTGTGTACCTGGGCAGCAACATCCAGAACGAGCTGCACCGCAAGGACCCGCAGATGTACCCGCGCAGCGCGGCCAACGGCTACACCTTTTCCGTCGCCGACACCCTGCTGATGAACAAGGCGTTTCGCAGCGATAACCCGGTGGTGGTGATCTACCACTCCCACCCGGATGTCGGCGCCTATTTCAGTGACGAGGACCAGGACAAGGCACTGTTCCTGGGCGAGCCGATCTACCCCGTCAGCTACCTTGTGGTGGATGTTCGCCAAGGCCTGGCCCTGGGGTCAAAACTGTTTGCCTGGGATGGCAAGCACTTCGCCCTTAACCCTTTCAACGACCTGCACACGGAGTTGTCCATGAACGCTGTCTCCTTACCCGACATTCTGGTCCGCGTGGCCAAGCTGCCGGAATCGACCCTTGAGGGCACCGGATCGACATTGCGCGAAGTCATTGAAAGTATCTGCAACCGCCACCCACAACTGCGCGCCCATCTGTTTCACGAAAACAACAACCAACTCAAAGAGCACTTCCTGTTCACCGCCGAAGAAGAACTGATCGGCGCCGATGAGCCCTTGCCGGAAAAGGCCAGGATCGAAGTGCTGCTGGCCACTTCCGGCGGCATGGACATGGATGCCCTGAGCAACGAAGAAGTGCAGCGTTATGTACGCCACATCACCCTGCCCGGCGTTGGCCGCGAGGGTCAGTTAAAGCTGAAAAACGCCAAGGTACTGATCATCGGCACCGGTGGCCTGGGCTCACCCATCAGCCTGTACCTGGCGGCTGCCGGCATCGGCACCCTGGGGCTGGTGGATTTTGATGTGGTGGAAAGCAGCAACCTGCAACGCCAGATAGTCCACGGCAACAGCACGCTGGGCATGCCCAAGGTCGAGTCCGCCAAGCAACGCCTGCAGGACCTCAATCGCCATATCCAGATCAACGCCCACGACACTGCCCTGAACGCCGACAATGCCCTGGAGCTGGTAGGCGCCTATGACCTGGTGATCGACGGCACCGACAATTTCGACACGCGCTACCTCGTCAACGACGCCTGCGTGCAGTTGGACAAACCCTTGGTGTACGGCGCTATCTATCGTTTCGACGGGCAAATCAGCGTGCTCAACTATAAAGGCGGGCCGTGCTACCGCTGCCTGTTTCCCTCTGCCCCGCCTGCGGAACTGGCGCCCAACTGCAGCGCTGGCGGCGTGATCGGCGTCTTGCCGGGGGTTGTCGGGATGATCCAGGCCACCGAGGCGATCAAGCTGTTGATCGGCATCGGCGAACCCTTGTCCGGCCGCTTGATGCGCTTCGATGCCCTGGCGATGAAGTTCAGCGAAATCCGCTTCAAGCGCCGCGCCGACTGCCCCTGCTGTTCGGACCTGCGCCACAGCGAAACCGTCGCGCCCACCGCCTGTGCCGATGCCGTGCCGAGCCAACCGTCCCTGGCCGAAGAGCGCTATATAAAACCCCAAGTACTCAAGCAGGTACTGGAACACCACCGCAGCGCCGACGTGCTGCTGGATGTGCGCGATGCCAGCGAACTGGAAGTGTGCAAATTGCCGGGCGTGGTGCACATCCCCCTGGCCGAGCTGGATGGGCAACTCGACAGCCTCAGCCGCGACAACACCCACTACCTGATCTGCTACGCCGGCACCCGTGCCGAGCAAGCGGCCAGCACCTTGCTGGCGGCGGGGTTTGCCAACACCAAGGTCCTGCAGGGCGGCATGAAGCACTGGGTGCGCGATGTCGAACCCGACATGCCGTTGTACTGAGCCGGGGGCTGACTGATGTTGCATAACTCCATTCTCGACGCCATCGGCCAGACGCCCATCGTGCGTCTGGCGCAGTTTTCCGAAGACCTCGGCATCGAGGTCTACGCCAAGCTCGAATCCCTTAACCCGGGCGGAAGCCACAAGGCGCGCATCGCCCTGGGCATGATCCTCGACGCCGAACGCCGGGGCGTGCTGATGCGCGACTCGGGGCAAACCATCATCGAGCCCAGCGGCGGCAACACCGGCATCGGCCTGGTGATGGCCGGCAATGTACTGGGCTACAAAGTCGTGCTGGTGATCCCCGACAACTACAGCCCCGAGAAGCAGAAATTGCTGCGCCTGTACGGCGCCAAGGTGGTGCTGTCGGACAGCCGCCTAGGCAACAACTCCCACGGCGAAAAATGCATGGAGTTGCAGTTGGAAAACCCCAACTACGTGATGCTCAACCAACAGCGCAACGGCGCCAATCCGCAAACCCACCGTGACACCACCGCGCCGGAAATCCTCCGCGCATTCGGTGAGCGGCGGGTGGATTACTTCGTCAGTGGCATTGGCACCGGCGGCCACATCACCGGGATCGGCGAAACCCTCAAGGCCGCATGGCCGGCGATCCGTGTGATGGGCGTGGAACCGGAGGAATGCGACCTGCTCAAGGACCAACACGCTCCGCATCACATCCAGGGCCTGTCGATCGGCCTGGTCCCGAGCATTCTCAACCTGGAGGTCCTGGACGGCATGCTCAAGGTGTCGCACCCGGCGTGCATCGAGATGATGAAGCGCATCATGCGCACCGATGCCATCAGCCTGGGTCTGTCGTCGGCCGCCAACTTGGTTGCCATCGCCCAACTCGCCCCCGAACTACCACCCGAAACGGTGGTGTTGACCATGGTCTACGACAATGCTGACAGCTACCTGCCCAGTTTCGAATAACCGGTTACTCAACCATCCAGAATGCGGGGGTGCCTCCATGGGGGGCTTTATCGACATGCAACAGTTGCACGATGAGTTACTCACCCACCTCATCAAGACCCTGACGCCCGCACAGATGAAGCTGTTGGAACCGCACCTGGCCCCCTTGATCCAGAATGCCGCCCAGGCGGTTGCCGAAGACTTGATCGCCTATTCCTATCGCGACCCGGCGTCCCGTGGGCGCGGTGAGTTGATCCTCGAGTCCTATGCCTCGTTCAAGGCGGTGCTGTTCTACCGGCTCGCGCACTTGGTGTGGCACTTCCCCGACTCACCCAACGGTGAGTTTTCGCGCATGGCCCTCAAGCTCAGCAACCAGGGCAAGATCCTCTCCGGCGCCGAGATCCACCCGGCGGCGCGCATCGGTCGGCGCTTCGTGCTGGACCACGGCTACGGCACGGTGATCGGCGAAACCTGCGAGATCGGCAACGACTGCTACATCCTCTGCGGCGTCACCCTCGGTGCCCGGGGTATCGCCAACAACCCAGACGGCAAGCGCCACCCGCGCCTGGGCAACAATGTCGAGGTCGGCTCGGGTGCCCGGGTGCTGGGCTATATCTTGATCGGCGATAACGTGTTTATCAGCCCGTCCTGCGTGATCACCCAGGACGTGCCCGCAGGCACCAAGGTCAAGGTGGTCAATCAGGTCCAACTGCAAAAAAATGTAGAAACGGACCACAGCCATTACCTCAGTGCCTTTGCCCTGGATGAACGCTTGCATGTGGTCGGCGAGGTCAACGCCAGCCACAAGGTCACGGTGCTGGATGCCGACTTTCATCCGTTGCAAGGGTTGATGCTGGAACCCACGGTGAAAGAGCGCCACCACCTGCAATTTCGCCTGCGTCGCCTCGACATTGGCGAACAACTGCCGCGCCTGCCGCTGAACCTGAAAGTCTGCGGGCCAGAATTTGAAATCACCCTGCTCTCGCCCCCTGGTTTAAGTGCAATGGTGCGTCACCTGTTGCAAGCCAGCCCATTGATCGTCGGAGGTTGAACATGTCCGTGCACACCATGGAAACCCTGGCGCTGTTCGACAGCGCGCCCTATCAGAACGCCTTCAGCGCCCGGGTGATTGCCGTCAGCGAACAAGGCATTGCTCTGGAGCACACGCTGTTCTACCCCACGGGCGGCGGGCAGCCGGGTGACACCGGGCATTTCACCCTGGCCGATGGCACCCGGGTCGACGTAGTGGGCACCGTGCGCGACCCGGCACTGCGCTCGATCATCTGGCACCAGGTGGAACATTGCCCCGAGCAATTGACTGCCGGCACGCAGATAGACGCCAGCCTCGATTGGGAGCGACGCTACCAGCACATGAAGATGCACACCTGTTTGCACCTGCTGTGCTCGCTCATCGATGCCCCCGTGACCGGCTGCAGTATCAGCGCCGACAAAGGCCGCCTGGATTTCGACCTGCCGGAGATGACCCTCGACAAAGACACCCTCACCCGTGACCTCAACGCTCTGATAGAGGCCGCCCATGAGGTGAAAACCCTGTCGATGCCCGCCACGGAGTACGCGACCTTGCTGCAGATCACCCGCACTCAGGCGGTGGCGCCCCCGGTGATCCAGGGTTCGGTGCGGGTTATCGAAATTGCCGGAATCGACATCCAGCCCTGCGGCGGCACCCATGTGATCAATACAGAGGAAATCGGCAAGGTGTTTTGCGAAAAGATCGAGAAGAAGAGCAAGCACAACCGTCGGGTGATCCTGAGGTTTGCGTAGCGCCCAAGTGGCAGTTCGTACAGGAAACTGACAGCAAATTTATGCGCTTGTAACATTCAGAAACGTACAATTCCCCCCAGCGGCGTCTCTCCCTCAGATACGCCGTCCTGACTCATGGAGAAAGCGCCCCCAGCCTTTCTCTGTGGGTGCTTGCAGAGAAGCTAAGCTCAAACCCACCACGCCCTTCTGAACCTGAACGCTGCAGGAACGACTGCCTATGAACAAAGTGTTCCGTCACTACATCCCGGCGTCCACCCTGCGCCTGCTGCCCAACCGCTGGGATTTGGTCGCCCTGCCACTGGTGATCGGTTTTCTGCTGTTTTTCTCCATCACCGCCCGGGAAACCTGGGCCCCCATCGCCACCCTGCAAAGTGAAGTCATTTCCCTCGACCCGGCCAACCTGCCGGAATACGCGATGCGCACCACCCTGCGCATGCTCGCGGCGATGGTGGCGGCGTTGGTGTTCACCCTGCTGTACGGCACCCTGGCCGCCAAAAGTCGGCGCGCCGAAAAACTGTTGGTGCCCGTGCTCGACATTCTGCAATCGGTGCCGGTACTCGGTTACATCTCGTTTACCGTGACCTTCTTTCTGCTGCTGTTTCCCGGGCGCGTGCTGGGCGCCGAATTCGCCGCCATCTTCGCGATCTTCACCAGCCAGGCCTGGAACATGACGTTCAGCTTCTACCAGTCGCTGCGCATGCTGCCCCATGACCTGGTGGAAGTGTCCACCAACCTGCGCCTTTCCGGCTGGCAGAAATTCTGGAAGCTGGACGTGCCATTCGCCATGCCTGGGCTGGTGTGGAACATGATGATGAGCATGTCCGGCGGTTGGTTTTTCGTGGTCGCGTCCGAAGCCATCACTGTCGGTGACAAGACCATCACCCTGCCGGGTGTGGGTTCATACTTGGCCCTGGCCATCGCCCAGAAAGACCTGCACGCCGTGGGTTATGTGATCTTGGCGATGATCGCGGTGATCCTGATCTACGACCAGTTCCTGTTCCGCCCGCTGGTGGCCTGGGCCGACAAGTTCCGCATGGAAACCACCGCCTCCCAGGGCGCCGCGCCGCAGTCCTGGGTGCTGAACCTGATCCAGCGCACCCGTGTTGTCCAACGCATCCTGCGCCCGATCACCCGTACCGTCAGCCGTCTGGGCAACAAACGCTTCAGCCTGGCGGGCGGCGCGTTCAAGGCACTCCCGACAGAAACGCCCGCTGCGTCGAAGCTCATCGACTGGGCCTGGGGTACCTTGATTGCGCTGATGGCCGCCTATGCGCTGTACCACATCGTGCAATACGTTGGTACCGAAGTGACCTTCGCCGAGGTCGGCCACGTGGTGGTTCTGGGCCTGATTACCTTGCTGCGGGTGGCCGGGTTGATCCTGATTGCCTCGCTGATCTGGGTGCCCTTGGGCGTGATGATCGGCTTGCGCCCAAGCCTGGCGGAAAAAATCCAGCCCTTGGCGCAGTTCCTTGCGGCGTTTCCGGCGAACCTGCTGTTCCCCGTGTTCGTCATCGTGATCCTGCATTTCAACCTCAACCCGGACATCTGGCTGAGCCCGCTGATCGTGCTGGGCACTCAGTGGTACATCCTGTTCAACGTGATTGCCGGGGCCAGCGCCTTCCCCAACGACTTCAAGGAGGCCGCCGCCAACTTCCGCATTCGCGGCTGGCTGTGGTGGCGCAAGGTGATGCTGCCGGGGATCTTCCCGTATTACGTCACCGGAGCGATTACCGCCTCGGGCGGCGCCTGGAACGCCAGCATCGTGTCCGAGTACGTGTCCTGGGGCCAGGACAACGTGGTCGCCCACGGGCTGGGCGCCTATATCGCACAAACCACAGCCGCCGGTGACTTCCCCAAGATCGCCCTGGGTGTGGTGGTGATGTCGATCTTCGTGGTGGCGTTCAACCGTGCGGTCTGGCGGCCGATGTACGCCATCGCCGAAAACAAACTTCGTCTGAATTAATGGGATTCGCAGTGATGAATACCTATACCGAACACACCGCCGATACCCCGGAAATCTACTCGCTGAAAAACGTGAACCGGGTCTTCGGCAAAGGCAAAGAAGAACTGCAAGTGCTCAGCGGCGTCGACCTGAGCCTGCACGAAGGCGAGATCGTCGGCATGCTTGGCCGCTCCGGCTCCGGCAAATCAACGCTGCTGCGCATTATCGCCGGCCTGATCCAACCGTCGTCGGGCGAGGTGAAATACCATGGCAAACCGTTGACCGGCCCAGCCGAAGGCGTGGCCATGGTATTCCAGACTTTTGCGCTGTTTCCCTGGCTGACCGTACTGGAAAACGTAGAGGCCGGCCTGCAAGCCCTGCAAGTCGAACGCAAGGAAGCCCGCAAGCGTGCCTTGGCCGCCATCGACCTGATCGGCCTCGACGGCTTCGAAAACGCCTACCCCCGTGAGTTATCCGGCGGTATGCGCCAGCGCGTGGGCTTTGCCCGTGGCCTGGTGGTCAACCCCACCTTGCTGCTGATGGACGAACCGTTCTCGGCCCTGGACGTGCTCACCGCCGAAACCTTGCGTACCGACCTGCTGGATTTGTGGAGCGGCAAGCAACTGCCGATCAAATCGATCCTGATCGTGACCCATAACATCGAAGAAGCGGTGCTGATGTGCGACCGCATCCTGGTGCTGTCGTCCAACCCCGGGCGCGTGGTCGCCGAGATCAAGGTGCCGTTCCCGCACCCGCGTAACCGGCTGGACCCGACCTTCCGGCAAATGGTCGACGACATCTATGCCCTGATGACCGACCGCCGCAGCGCCGATGCCAGTGCCGGCAAGCCCGAACTGAAGATGAGCAGCCTGCTGCCGGAAGTGTCCACCAACCTCATGGCCGGCCTGATCGAAACCCTGGCCGCCGAACCCTACAACGGCCACGCCGGCCTGCCCACCGTCGCCGAACGGCGCCTGCTGGAAGTCGACGACCTGTTCCCGGTGGCGGAGATGCTGGAGCACCTGGGCTTTGCCGAACTCAAGGGCGCCGACATCACCCTCACCGACGCCGGCAAGCTGTTCGCCGATTACGGCACCCAGGAACGCAAGACCCTGTTCGCCGAGCACTTGATCCAGCACGTCCCCCTGGCAGCACGCATTCACCAGGTGTTGCTGGAGCGCAGCGGGCACCGCGCACCCCGGGTGCGTTTCGAGCAAGAACTGGAAGACTCGATGACTGAAGCCTTCGTGGAAAAAACCCTGGAAAGCGTGGTGGCGTGGGGGCGCTATGCGGAGATCTTCTCCTATGACGACCACACCGAGACGTTCAGCCTGGAGGACGTCGAAGGCAGCATGTAGCTTTCAAACCCAACACAGTTCCAATGTGGGAGGGGGCTTGCCCCCGATTGCAGTGTGTCAGCCAATACA
>NZ_JBOICG010000188.1:0-22647 GCF_050739995.1 Pseudomonas sp.
CCGCAAAGGCCGGCAAAACAGTCATAGCCATGACCATATTGACCATAAACATGAAGGCGAGCAGCTTGCCCATGTCCGCCTGAAACTTGAGTTCGGAGAACGACCATGTAGCGACACCGATCGCCAGAGTAACGGCGGTGAAGATGGTCGCGACTCCGACCTCAAGCAATGCATGCTCGATGGCTTTGACAATAGGTTGGCCGTTGGCCTGGTGCAGTTGCAGGCGGTTATAGATATAGAAGGCGTAATCGACTCCAATCCCTACCGCAAGCACCATGACTGGCAGGGTGGCGATGGTCAGTCCGATTTGAAGTTCTTTCATGAACCAATAGCCGATAAACGTACCCAGCGTCAGCGGAAGGCAGCACACCAGCACCGCGCGCCAGTCGCGATAGACTGCAAACACCAATAAAGCAATGGCGCCATAGACATACAGCATCATTGGCAACTCGCTCTTTTCCACCTCCTCGTTTATCGCAGCGATTACCCCGGCATTACCTGATGCAAGGCGTACGATCACTCCTGGCTCAGTGAAACCGGCACGAAACGCCTTGACGCTGGCGATGACTCTTTGGATGGTCGTGGCTTTATGGTCTGCGAGAAATAGATGCACTGCTGTCATGCTGCAATCGGGGCGCATCATGCCAGGAATGCGGGCTACCTCGGCCGCCATCGACGAGTAGTTCGCCGGGTCGATGGGCACCGCGTTCATTTTTGGATTGCCCTCGTTATAGCCCTCGTTGAACTGACGCATGCTGTTGGAAAATGATGTCACCGACAGCACCCCGGGCACACCTTGCATCGCCCATACAAAGCGATCCTGATATTGGCCTAGGGCGACATCCTCACAGGCGTTCGTCGGGCCAGTAGCGGATGAGCCTGGTGCGTCCTCGAAGACCACACTTAGCCAATCCAGGCCGAGATCGTAGTTACTGGCAATAGCCACCGCATCGCGATTGAAGCGAGCGTCCTCGCGTAACTCTGGTGCTCCGGCCTGTAGAGAGCCGACGACGCGATCATGGCTCTTCCATGCCGCTGTCACAAAAATCAACAGGGCCATGCCAAGCACCCAACGTACGTTGTGCCATTCCGTCAGTCGGGCAAATCCTTGTAGCCATCGGGCACGACGATTTCGAGAAATTTCTTCAGCTGCGGCGTACCCTTCGTCAACCCGTAGCATCGAAGCCACTACCGGCAGCACCACCAGGTTGGTGACGATCTTGAAACCAACCCCGAGTGACGCTGTGATGGCCAGTTCTCTAACCATCGGAATCGGTATCAGCAGCAGAGTCACGAATGATACGAGCGCAGTCACCAGTGCGAGCGTTCCGGGAATCAGCAGACTACTGAAACTGGCCCTCGCTGCGCCCTCGACTGACTTGCCGCAAGCGATTTCACGGATGATGAAGTTAATTTGCTGCACGCCATGTGACACCCCAATGGCAAACACCAGAAAAGGCACCAATACCGCCAAGGGATCAAGCCCGTAGCCGAGTAAGCGCAACGCTCCGAATTGCCAGATCAGCGATACCAACGAACATCCAACCGCCAGCAAGGTGAATCGCAACGAATGGCAGTACCAGTAAACGGCAGCAGCCGTCAGCAGCAACGCCAGGAGGCAGAAGTGGATAACCGCCGAAGCGCCTTCGGCGATATCCCCGATCTGCTTGGCGAAACCGATAATTTGGATATCGAAGTTCGCGTCCTCGAATTGGCCTCTGATCTTCTGCTCCAGCACCTTGTTGTAAGCGACGTAATCGAGCCGCTCACCGTTGATATCAAACTCGTTGAGATCAACGGTGATCATGGCGCTGCTTTGATCACGCGCAACAAGCGTACCGATAAAGCCGCCCTGAGCCGTGGAATCGGCAATTTTCGCAATGCTGGCATCGTCGAGCGTTTCAGGCGTTACTGTGCCAGGCACCAGCGGGTCGGCACGAAAGCCTTCTTCAGTGATTTCGTTGACGAACGCATTGGGCGTCCATAACGAGCGAACGCTGCTGCGCGATACGTTTGGCAGAAAAATCAGAGCCTGAGTTACGTCATAAAGACGCGTGAGTCCTGCCTTGGTCCAGATCGTACCCTGGCGAGCCCTGACCACCACCGTGAGCCGGTTTGCGCCGAGCAAGTCGTTGCGATACGTCTCGAAGGTTTCGATGTACTCGTGACCAATGGGCAGCTGTTTTTCAAATCCGGCTTCCATGCGTAACTGCACCGCAAACCAGGCCATGCCCACGGTAAACACGGCCAGGCTTAACAACGTCAGCAGTCGGTGAGAAAACAACCACTGCTCGATGCGCGGCAACACGCCGCGCACATTGGTTTCCTTTATTTTCAGGGAACTGTTCACGGCGAGCCTCACAGGGTTCGGGAAACCACAAGGCCGACGTAATCACGATCACGCAGCAGTTGATCGTAAGGGGTCTTGCCGCCCATGAATTTCGCGTAGTTGGCCGAGATCTGCCAGCTCGCAGGATTGCGCACGAAGTTGAGGTACAGGTTCATGCTGCTGGCATCTTCGGTGAATGTCGCTGACAGATTGGGCGTGCGCCCCTTGATGGATCGCGAATAGAACACTCCCGGCGTCACCTGCCAGCCAGGGATCAGCGTGTTGTCATAGGTCAGGCTGAAATCGAGGCTGATGCCGGAAGAGGTTTTGTTACCCTTGGCACTCGGCGGGGTGGCCGGATCCAGTTGCCAGGTATTGAGCCCGGCGGCAATTGGTTCGCCGGCGTACTCGTTATGCAAGCCCGGGTATTTCACGACCACGAGTTCGCTTAACAGCGTGCCAGTGCTGGCACCGGTGAAGTCGAGTAATGTCGGCGAGTTGGACGGCGTCATGCTGTAAATGCCGGTCAGGTGCCATTGCAGTTTCTTTTCGTCCTTCCAGCATTTGCCACCGTTGCTGGCACAAGCGTCGATGACCGGGTTGAGCGGTACTGCGTCCTTGGGACGGTATGACAGTTCTGTACCAACCGCCCAGTCGCCGACCGGCATATTGGCACTGATGCCGTACATCATGCGGTCCTCCGGATACTCCCATGTTTGCGCCAAAGCGAATGTATCCGGGTCCAGCACCTGCATCGTCAGTGACGGCAGCTTGTCGTGATAACGCATCACATACAGGCCGAGGTTGAGATCGGTGTTGTCTGGCTGCCAGCGCAGCGAAACACCCCATTGTCCGCCGTTGCGTGCGTCTTTCTCGTCGTAACCGTAGGCACCTCTGCCCTCACCCAGCGCATGAGTGGTGGACCAGTAACTGCCCACGGGTGGCAGCTCGCTTTTGTTCCAGTTGAACTGCCAGTACGCCTCGATGTTGACGCCGGCGCCAAGCCCCGACGCGAGGCTCAACATCGGCGCCGGCAGCAGGGCTTCCTTAAGCTGGGTGCCAGGTCGGGACAACGCCATGACATCGTAGGCGTTGGTGTTGTTGATCCCGCCGGCCGCGAACAAACTCTCGCCCCAGTTGATTACCTGATTGCCCAGCCGAGCGCGGACACGCTGGTCACCGACATCGAAGCTTTTGCTAACCCACAAATCGAGCAGACGAGCTTTGAACTCCAGATCATCCCGTGCGCTGCTGGTGAGCCCATCGCTGCCGACGCCTTCAGGCCGATTAGCCGATAACGCACCGGTGGTGTCAGTCGCGGCAAAATCACGGATCCAGCTGCCGCGTGCCATGAACGTGTAGTCCTCGGGAAATTTCAACACCAGTTCATGAGTGCCTTTTATGTAGTTGGTAAACAGGTCGCCCCGATCGTAATTCAGGTCGCCCTGATCACCGATGTTGGCGCTAGGGGCCAGACAGCCACTGGGAGGGTTGTGGCCGCTTGGACTGCTGGTGATGAGATTGCAGCCACGAGATTCGGTCCGCAGCCCCATGCCCACAGCGAGGGTGGAATCGAATGAGCCTCGAATATTTTCGGTTTCAAACGTGAACGCCATGGCAAATGGCGTTGCACACGCGATGACAAGACCTGAGGTTTTACTGATTATTTTTTTCATGTCTGTTCCCGAAAGCCGCTGTTAGCGTTCGCTGATAGCGCGTAGGTTGTCGGAGGTGTAGAAGTCGCGTTTCAGGCGGGGATTGTTGGCGCCGTCGGTGAGCCAGCGGTGGTCATTCTTGCCGGTACCAATGGAGGTCATGTCGTACAGGTAGCGACCGTCAACAAGGTTGTATTGCGCTTGGGCTTCCATGTCGCAGGTACCGGTCTCGTAGACCGGAATCGTGTAGCCCTCACGGACTTTCCAGATTTGTCCTTGTTTGTCGTAGTCCACCGCCATCAGCGCGTTCCAGCTGTCCTCGTCGATGTAGAACAGACGCTTCGGTGCCTGATGACGCATTCCTTGGCGAACAGTGGCCTCGACCACCCAGACGCGGTGCAATTCATAGCGACGTGACTCAGGAGCGATAAAGTCGCGCTTGGCCACATCTTCAATCTTCGCTGAGTTGTCATAGGCCCCGAACGAGTTGTAGGGCACCAGCATTTCCTGCTTGCCAACGAGTTTCCAGTCGAAGCGATCCATTGGGCCAAAGAACACGTTGGACTCATCGATGGTGTACTGATTGTCCAGACCGATTTGCGGTGCGTCGTAGGAGTACGCCGGCATGCGGCGGACCCGGCGCTGGCCTGGAAAGTAATAGAACGTGGTGGCTTGCTCGCCAGCTTTGGTCGTTACGACCCCGGCTTGGCCGGCAAGCGCTGCAGGATCGGAGTAGTTGAAGTAGGTCGCGACTTCCAGGCGATCGAATGAGGAAAACAGAGCGCTGCCCTTCACTCCCCATGGGGTATACATGAACCAATCGGTAGAGGTTCGCAGCCAGTCCTCACTTCCTTTACGTGGCGATAGTCCCGAAACCGTTTTCGACATATCGAAGCCCACACCGCGATACCGCATTTTCATGTTCCACATGACCTCGGCACCCGAGGTCGGAAGCGGAAATGGAATGCCGGGAACATAGGCTTCCTGTAGTGCCAAACCTTCGCTGTCGAGCTTGGCGAAACCGACATTTTTCTTCGTGTTTTCCGCGACAAAATCCGGCACGCCGCAGCTGCGCCGCGTTGGATATACATCCATCCGGTAACCCGGGATTTTCTTGAACATTTCCACCTGACCAGGTGAAAGCTTATCTGCATATTTTGCGACGTTGGCTGAGTCGATGCTGAACAGCGGTTTGTCATCCTTGAACTTCCACTGCTGTCCTCGCACCTGGCCATGGCTCCAACCGCCTCCTTGGGGTCCAGGTGACGTCCAGGCGGGAATGACACCGTCAGCGCTCGCAGCCGCCTCGCCTCCCAGCGGGGTTAGTTTGGTACCGAGCAACGCAGGATCCTTGTCTGCGGCCTGCGCCGTAAAGATGAGGGCTGATGCGGCGACGACCGCGACCAGATGTCTAAGTACGACGCCTGTGGAGGCATGGTTATTGGGGCGCTTAATCACTGTGTTCATTGAAGGATCCTCATGGGCCTTGATCAGCAGCGTGGCCGCTCTGAGAGCGGTAACACGGTGCTTGCGCTAACCTAATCAACTGACTTGATCAATTGACCAAGTCGTTTGACCAAAGCAAGGCGAATGCCAAGGATCGAGGCGTTGGAATTAGTTGTTTTTTATCAATCGATTACGAGTTAGCGGGGAAAGCTCGATCGAATGGTCCTGTAATAAACGTTTCCAACTGTTTCATCGGATCGCACCAAATCGTGAATTAACGAAACACTCGTTACCAATAATGGTGCAACAGCCTTAGAGCTCCTTTTCGACCATGACGTTTGGCGATTCGTTGCTGTAGCATCCGCTGACGTCGACACCGCCCTTACTGTGATGAGGGCGCCAGAAATATTGGAGATTGCTGATCTATGGCCAGAATGGGCGCTGATTTACGCAGACAGGATTTTGTCGAAGCGACGATCAAAGTGATCGCCGAGCACGGTGTCGCCAATGCCACGACCCGACGTATTGCCGCGGCGGCCGGTTGTCCGTTGGCATCGTTGCATTACGTATTTCACACCAAGAACGACCTCTTCTATGCCGTCTATGAATCGCTGTTCAACCTGCCCCATCAGGCGCTTGAACATGTACCTGCCGGAACAACTGCGGCCGAGACGACCGCCGAAATCCTGCGACAGTTGATCACCTGGTTCGTCGATCATCCGGATGCGGCCAAGGCACAAACTGAGTTGTTTTTCTGGGCACTGCGCAACGACGCCGAAATGGCGAACAAGATCTACTCCGTGGCCATAGAGGCAACGGAGCAGGCGTTAGAACGAGCCATGGGGGCCGAGCTGGAAGAGGCGTTTTTAAAGGCTGTGAGTCGTCTTCTGATCCATCTAGTCGATGGGTTGACTATCGCGTGGTCCACCCACGGCGACCTGCAAAGGTTGAAAGCCGAAACCGAAACGGCTTGCAAGGCGCTGGCCCTGCTGGTGGCCAGTCAATGAGCCTAATCATCACATGCTGCTGACCAGATGGCCGCCATCCACGGCCAGCACGCTTCCGGTCATGAATGCACCGGCATCGCTCGCCAGCAGCAAAAAGGGTCCAGTCAGTTCGTGCAACTGGCCCAATCGACGCATCGGCACCACATCACGGATGTAGCTGTTACCCTTATCGCCTTCAAAAAAGGCTTCGCTCATTTCGGTCTTGAAGTAGCCCGGTGCGATAGCGTTGACTCGGATGTTGTACCGTGCCAACTCCAACGCCAACGACTTGGTCAACTGAACTACCCCAGCTTTTGCGGCGCTGTAATGGCTATAGCCTGTGCTCACGCGCAGTCCAAGTATCGAAGCTACATTGACGATGCTGCCGCCACGTCCGGCCTTGGCTAACCGCTGAGCAGCAACCTGGGCCACACGCCAGACACCGTCCAGATTGGTTGACAACATCGTACGCCACTGTTCCTCACTGATCTCCAGCGGACGCTGGCCGTTTCCGATTCCAGCGTTGTTCAGTACTACGTCGACCACGCCAAAATGTACTTCAGCCGCATCGAATGCAGCCTCGACACTGGTCCTATCAGTCACGTCGAGTTCGACTGAAAGCGCCTGGCCGCAATCCCATCGAATGTCCTTAGCTACTTGCGCAAGCCTCTCGACACGCCGTGCAGTCAGCACGACCCGGGCGCCGGCACGAGCAGCGATCCGCGCAAGGTGCGCTCCAATACCGCTGGAGGCGCCGGTGATCAAGACTGTACGGCCGGCGAGAGAAAAGTTCTGGGCGAAATCGTGAGTCATCAGTAAACCTCGAAATGAGTGACGGTAAATCTTGCGCTTGCGCGTTTTACGGACAGACAGGCCCCCGTTTTCCGGGGGGGGGCAAGAATGAGATTGATGCGTGGTTGCTCTCATGACTCACCCTCCTCCGGAGAAAGAGGATTTTCAGATTTTTTCGATGCGGGACCTGCCGGAGGCGACTAGACGTTCCAGCAGGGCTGCCGGGCGAAACCACATTTCGCCGTATTCACCAAGGGTGTGGCGATAGTGGTGTATTCGGCTGAGCACCATGTCCAGACCCAGCTGTTCCGCGTAATGCATCGGGCCACCGAGATGGGCAGGGAAGCCGTAGCCGTTGATCCATACAAGATCAATATCACTGGCACGCAGGGCGATACCTTCATCCAGCAATTGAATACCTTCATTGATCATCGCGAACAGGCAGCGATCGTGAATCTCAAGGTCTTCGATGCAGCGGCGGGAAACGTCGTGTTCACGCGCAAGCTGCACGGCCAGTGTGATGACTTCCTGATCCTCTGTACGACTACGTCCCTTGTAAAGATAAAAGCCACGTCCGGTTTTTTGACCAAACCGCCCCAACGTATACAGCTTTTCGGCGAGACAGCAGTAACTTTGGTCATGGGATATGGCCTCCCGATTGGCGTCGCGCATCAGAAAGCTCACATCGATACCCGCCAGATCCAGCATGCTGAACACCCCCATGTTCAAGTCCAGACTGGTAAGCACGGCATCAACCTGGGCCGGCGTCGCACCTTCCAGTACCAAGCGGTGAGCTTCGCGGGCATAGGGTTCGAGCATGCGATTGCCTATGGAGCCGACACCGTTACCGGTCAGGACCGGAAGTTTGCCGATACGTCTAGCGACGTCCATAACACTCGCTACCACATCCGCTGCCGTGGCCGGACAACGCACAATTTCCACCAGGCGCATGACGTTGGCCGGACTGAAAAAATGCATGCCTATAACATCTTGTGGGCGAGAAACCGTCTTCGCGAGTGCGTCGATATCTAGCGAAGAAGTGTTGGTGGCCAGGATGGCTTCTGGCTTGCAGACCTTCTCCAGAGCGAGGAACACCTGTTGCTTGCTCTCCATCTTCTCGCAGACCGCCTCAATGACCAGATCGGCATCTGAGAGGTCTGCATAGTCGAGCGTGCCGAACAACAGATCCATCCGTTCCTGAACTTTTACGGAGCTCAGCTTTCCGCGTTTGACGCTAAGCTTATAGTTTTCGCGAACTCGTTTAAGACCACGGTCCAGCGTGCGGGCATCTCGATCCAGCAGCGCCACAGGAATGCCCACATCGGCAAAGCTCATCGCGATGCCTCCACCCAAGGTGCCGGCACCGATGACGGCAACTTTGTTGATTTCGCGCGGCGAATCGACAGGCTTGATCCGAGGAGCCCGGTGTGCCTTCCGTTCTGCGAAAAACACATGGCGCAACGCTTTTGACTGACGTGACGCTTCTGCTTGCTTGAACAAGTTCAGTTCACGCACTAATCCGTCCTCCATCGGCAGCAGGCAGGCAGCCTCGAGCGCAGAAAGCACCAGTCGCGGTGCTAGTCGGCTTTTCCAACGAGGCTCATGCTCCACGCGATAACGCACCAGGAAGTCATCGGGCAAATCCTCGGTTGGGTTTGGCCAGGCTTCGACTGGCCGGGCAGGAGCACAACAGTCGATCAGTTCATTGGCATAAGCCCGCGCCTCCTCGAGCAAGTCTTCGGTACTGGAGGAGACTCGGTCGAGGATGCCGAGCATCCGAGCACGCTCGGCATCAATCTGTTCACCTGAAAGAATTAGATTCAAGGCGGACTCGATGCCTATCAGTCTGGGCAGGCGTTGCGTTCCACCAGCGCCTGGCATTAGACCAAGATTGATTTCCGACAGCCCTACCCGGGCACTTGGCGCTCCAATCCGGTAACCGCAAGCTAGGGCCAGCTCCAGCCCTCCTCCTAATGCCAGCTTACCAATCGCGGCAACCAATGGTTTATGAATGGCGCTCAGGCGAGCCAGGATGCCAGGCAGGTCGGGCTCGGCGAAGCAGGCTTCGGTTCCGAATTCCTTGATGTCTGCGCCAGCACTGAACAACCCTTGCGAGCCATAGAGAATGACGACACTCACAGCAATATCAGCTGCTGCACGCTCGCAAGCGTCCATGAGGGCTACACGCAGGGACTGGTCGAGCGCATTGACCGGCGCACGATTCAGACCAATCAACGCGAGGCCGTCTTCGACACGGTATTGGATCAAGTCACACATTGGGTGTCTCTTACTGGCATCTTCAGGGTGTTGAGATGGGGTGATCAATAGTCGGAAATCGTCGACTTATTGAAGGTTGCGAAAGACTTCACCGATGCTTGCAACGGGATAATCGGGGTGCGGACGCACTGTCATATTCGAGCTCACTGGGCTGATAACACCGTACGAGCCCATCGAGTAGAAGCAATGAATGGAGTAGATGGCGATGGAAACGAGAGTCACAGCCAGGCAGGAAAAAAGTATCGGGCGCATCGAGAACCTCCGTCATCTGGCAGGAGCCAAATGCAGTGTCTTTTGTTATTGAAGGGTTCGATTTTGGATAACGACCGATGCAAAAGCTTGGCAAATCACGCCATGTATTTTGCAGTTAATGACGCTCAAGACGTCCGTGACCCGTTAAGTATGACGGTGGGAAACTGAGTAAAATCTGTCTCATATGAAGTAATTTGCTCGAAATCTGCAGTTTTCGTTGCAGTAATGAGCTTTTCCTGCACAATTCCCCATGTTGAAATTCGATCCGAGACCGACAGATGTCCCTGACTCCCCAAGACGAACGACTCATCAAAGCGTTGGCTTTGGCCATCGTTGATCGCCCGCGGGCGACACTTAAGGAGCTGGCTGAGGCCGCAGGCGTGAGCAAGGCGACTCTGCATCGTTTTTGCGGCACCCGTGACAACTTGGTGCAAATGATGGAAAGCCACGGTGAGACGGTGCTGAACCAGATCACCACCACAACCGACCTGTTGCATGGTGAGCCAGTGCAGGCGCTGCACAGTCTGATCAATGAGCATTTAGCGCATCGTGAAATGATGGTTTTCCTGCTCTTTCAATATCGTCCCGACACTTTTCCGGTCAATGGAGAAGGCGAGCGTTGGCAAACTTATGCTGATGCACTCGATGCTTTTTTTCTGCGCGGCCAGCAACTGGGCGCCTTTCGCATCGATATCACAGCAGCAGTCTTTTCCGAACTGTTCCTGACCATGATCTTCGGCATGGTCGATGCGGAGCGCCGTGGACGCGCGGCCAGCGCCAACTCGGCGAATGTGCTGGAGCAGATGTTCCTGCACGGCGCCGCCAACGCAAAATCCCAATAACCCTCACTCTGTCCTCCTGCAAAAAAAGCCCCGTGACCTTTCGGTCTACGGGGCAAAAAAGGTTGGATGCGCCAACCCAAAGGAGCTCTTGCCAGGATTTATCTGGCGTTTGCTTGTGGTGACCAACCTCCACCCAACGAACGGAACAAATCAACCAAGGCTATCTGCCGTTGCGTGCTGACCTCGATAAAGGCCGTTTCGTTGACGAAGCTGGTCCGCTGAGCGTCGAGATAACGCAAGTGGCTGTCGATGCCACCTTCATAACGCGCCTTGGCCAGTTTCAGGGTTTCGCTACTGGCGTTGGCCGATGCGCGTCGCGCCGCTTCTTCCCGGCGCAGGGTGTCGGTGGCGGCCAACGCATCGGCGACCTCGCGAAACGCCGTCTGAATCGTGCCTTCATACGCCGCAACCGCTGAGTCCTTGCGCGCTTCCGCCAGACTCAATCCCGCACTGTTGCGACCGGCATCGAACAACGGTAGCGATAGGTTCGGCACAAAACCCCAGGATCGCGAGCCACCGTCAAACAAACCGGACATTTGCGCGCTGGACGTACCAAAACTTCCGGTAAGACTGATGCGCGGAAAGAACGCCGCCCGTGCCGCCCCAATGTCGGCATTGCGTGCCTGTAGTCGATGCTCGGCAGCGAGAATGTCCGGTCGACGCTCGATCAGCGCCGATGAGGTATCAGGTGCGATGTCTTGAACCAGCATCGGCTCCGCAGATAATTTGTCGGATATCGATTTCGCCGCGTCCTTGGTGCCGAGCAACAACACCAGCGCATTGAAAGCCTGCTGTTTCTGCCGCAGATTGCTTTCCTGTTCGGCGCGCGATTGCTCCACCAGTCCCAATGCTTCCTGGTAGTCCAGCGCCGTCGCTGTTCCGTTCGAACAACGCTGGCTGATCAGTGCGAACGAGTACTCGCGGCTGATCAGTGTTTGCTGGGTCAGATCCAGACGACGCTGGGCACCATCGTGAATCAGATAGGCCTGACTGACTTCGGCAACCAGAGCGATCTGCGCAGCACGGGCAGCTTCTTCGGTAGCCAGATACTCCTGTAACGCAGAGTCGCTGAGGCTTTTCACCCGACCAAACAAATCCAGCTCGTATTCAGGCAGCGACAGACCGACCTGGTAGTTGCTGGCAACCCCGGCCCGGCCATCGCTGGCCAAATCCGCCGGCAAACGCTGACGATTGCTGGAGGCGTTGGCACTCAATCCCGGAACCCGATCCGCCCGCTGAATGCGGTATTGCGCCCGGGCCTGCTCGATGTCCAGAAGCGTCTGGCGTAGTGAGCGGTTGTTATCCAGCGCGATCACCACCAGCTGGCGCAGCTCGGGGTCGACAATGAAGGTTTGCCACGCCAACTGGTTGATCGGACTGCCCTGCTTCGTCGACTGACCTGCCCAGGTATCCGCAATCGGCGCAACAGGACGCTCATAAGTCGGTGCCATCGAGCAACCACCCAACAGCATGGCGATCACCAGCGTAGAAAGTGCTGAAATACGCATGGAATCACTCCTGAGCCAAAGCGGGTTGTTCGATAGGCGCGGGTTTGCTGCGCAACCGCGACAGCACCCAGACAAAACAGATCGGTACGAACAGCACACCCAGCAGCGTCGCGCTGAGCATCCCGCCGATCACACCGGTACCGATCGCACGCTGACTTGCCGCCCCTGCCCCGGTTGCCAGTGCCAGCGGTACCACACCGAGAATGAACGCCATGGAGGTCATGACAATCGGCCGGAAACGCAGGCGTGCAGCCTCGATGGCGGCGTCGCGCAGGCTGTAGCCCTTCTCCCACAGTTCCTTGGCGAACTCGACGATGAGGATCGCGTTCTTCGCCGCCAGACCGATGATGGTGATAAGCCCCACCTTGAAGTACACGTCGTTAGGCATCCCGGCGACCATCACCGCGAGCACCGCACCGATGGCACCGATCGGCACGATCAGCATCACCGTCAACGGAATCGCCCAACTTTCATACAGCGCGACCAGCAGCAGGAACACCACCAGGATCGCCAGCGCGAAGAGTTGCGTCGCCTGACCGCTGGAGACCTTTTCCTGATACGACAGCCCCGTCCACTCGTAGCTGAAACCTGCCGGCAATTGCGCGGCGATTCGCTCCATTTCCGCCATAGCTTCACCAGTGCTGTAACCCGGTCCGGCGTCACCGACGATGCGGATCGATGGGTAACCGTTGTAACGCACCACTTGCACCGGGCCTTCCTCCCAGTGAGTGGTGACGAAGGCACTCAGCGGCACCAGATCTCCCGCGCTGTTGTGCACGAACAGCTTAAGTATGCTTTCCGGAGTCATCCGATCGCCCTGCTCCGCCTGCACCACGACCCGCTGCTGGCGGCCAGAGTTGGTGAAGTCGTTGATCACTTCAGAACCGAACGCGGCGGACAACGCACTGCTGATCGACTCGAAACTCACACCCATGGTGCGTGCCTTGTCACGGTCGATCACTACTCGCAATTGCGGCGACTCGGCGAGGCCTTCCATCATGGCGTAGAGGATTTTCGGGTTGCCGTTGGCCTGACCAAGCACCTGGTCGCGGGCGGCGAGCAAGGCTTTACGGCCCAGGCCGGCACGATCCTGCAGACGCAACGCAAAACCGCCGGAGTTGCCCAGGCCATCAATCGGTGGCGGCGGCACCGCCATCACGGCGCCGTCGTTGGTCACGGCAAATTGTTCGTTCAACGCCATGACTTCTGCCATGGCCGATTGATCTTCACCACGCTGCGACCAGTCCTTGAACACCGGGAACGCCAGTGCCGCGTTATCACCCATCCCGGAAAAGCTGAAGCCCGACACCAGGAAGGTCGACTGCACGGCGTCACGGGAGGCGAGATAGCGCTCCAGTTGTTCACCAGTGGCTTCGGTACGAGTCCGGGTTGCGCCCGGCGGCAACTGGACGTCGACGATCATGTAGCCCTGGTCTTCCACGGGCACAAACGACTCCGGCAAACGCAGGTAGAAGTAACCGAGCAGCGCGATAATACCGACGTACACCAGCATCATCCGGCCGGCACGCGCGACCAGCCCGCTGTTCAGGATCGAGTAACGCTCGGTGAGCCGGGCGAAACCACGGTTGAAGGCGCCGAAGAACCCGCGCTTTTCATGGTGTCCTTGCGGAATCGGCTTGAGCAATGTGGCGCACAGCGCCGGCGTGAACGTCAGCGCCAGGAAGCCCGAGAACAGGATCGACACCGCCAGCGATACCGAGAATTGCTGATAGATCACACCCACCGAACCGGACATGAAGGCCAATGGCATGAACACGGCCGACAGCACCAGGGTGATGCCGATGATCGCACCGGATACCTGCCCCATGGCCTTGATTGTGGCGTCGACCGGTGACAGCCCCTCCTCCGCCATGAGCCGTTCGACGTTCTCCACCACCACGATGGCATCATCGACCAGAATGCCGATCGCGAGCACCATGCCGAACATGGTCATCATGTTCACCGAGAAGCCCAGCAGGTACATCATCATCAATGTGCCCAGCAGGCACACCGGCACCACAATCGACGGGATCAACGTGTAACGGACGTTCTGCAGGAACAGGAACATCACCAGGAATACCAGCACCATCGCCTCGATCAGGGTATGGATCACCTTCTCGATGGCGACATCGACGAACCGCGATGTGTCGTAGGGAACGGAATACTCCACGTCGTCCGGGAAGTACGCCGACAGTTCGGCCAGGCGTTCCTTGACGGCCGTTGCGGTCTGGATTGCGTTGGCACCGGGCGACAACTGGATCGCCGCGGCCACGGCTGGTTTGCCGTTCAGACGCGAGTTGAAGTTGTAACTCTCTTGGCCGATTTCCACGCGGGCAACGTCACCCAGCTTGACCGTCGAGCCGTCCTCGTTGGCGCGCAGAACGATGCGTGCGAATTCTTCCGGATTATCCAGCGTGCCTTTCACTGCCAGCGTGGCGGTCAGTTCCTGTTGGCTGCTGGTTGGCGTGCTGCCGAAACTGCCGGCCGGCACCTGCACGTTCTGCCCACGAATGGCGGTGCTCACGTCGTCGATGGACAGCCCATAACCCACCAGTTTCTGCGGGTCGAGCCAGATGCGCATCGCGGCTTCAGAGGAGAAGAATTGCAGCTTGCCGACGCCCGGCACCCGACGTAGTTCGTTGTTGATGTTGCGCGCGGCGTAGTCGCCCAGCGCAGTCGTGTCGGTGTGTTGGCTGCCTTCCTGATAGTTGAGCGCATAGATCAGCAGGAAACCGGCACTGGCCTGCTCCACCTCCAGACCTTGGGTGAGAACCGCTTGTGGCATACGCGACTCAGCCTTTTTGAGGCGGTTTTGCACATCAACCTGAGCAAGCTGCGGATCAGTCCCCGGCTGGAACGTCACCGCAATTTCGGCGATGCCGTTGGAGTTGTTGGTCGACTCGAAATACAGCAGGTTCTTGGCACCGTTGAGTGACTCTTCGATCACGCTGGTGACCGAATCCACCAGCACTTTCGCCGAGGCTCCGGGGTAAGTCGCCGTCACCTTGATCTGTGGCGGCGCAACGTCGGGATACTGCGCTACTGGCAGCATCGGAATGACCAGCAGGCCGGCCAGAGAGATGAACAGTGCCACGACCCAGGCAAAGTTCGGGCGCTTGATGAAAAACTTGGACATCGGGAAATCCTCGCGGCGACGGCGCCCTTAATGTTTCGACTCAGGCGACTCAGCCTGGGCGTGGGGCTGACCGGGCACGACCTTGGCGCCTGGCTGCAGGCCGCTCAGGCCGCTGACAATCACTTGATCACCGGCCTTTAGCCCTTCACTGATCTGCCAGCGCGAACCCTGCATGGCACCGGTGACCACATTGCGTGATTCGACCCTATCGTCCGCACCGACCACCAACACCAGGGCGCCGCCATCGCTGCCGCGTTGCACCGAACGTTGCGGCACGAGGATGGCTTGATTATCGGTGCCCTGAGGCGTACGAACCCGCACGAACATGCCCGGCAACAGCACGCCGTCGGTATTGGTGAACTTGCCGCGCAAGGACACCTGGCCGGTAGCACGATCGACTGCGACGTCGGTAAACATCAGTGCGCCCTGACGCTCGTAAGCGGTGCCGTCGACGCGAATCGACAACGCTTTGTTGTCGTCGGCAGAAAGTTTTCCGTCCTTGAGCGATTCACGCAGACGCAGTGCGTCGGCAGCCGACTGGGTGAAGTCGACATATACTGGATCCAGTTGCTGAATCCGCGCCATCAACGTCGCATCCCCCTGCCCAACCAAGGCCCCTTCCGTGACCAGTGCACGGCCGACGCGACCGGAAATCGGCGCCGTCACCGAGGTATAACCGAGGTTCAACCGCGCACTTTGCAGATCGGCCTGGGCCGAACGTGTGGCTGCCTGAGCGCTGCGCAGATCAGCCATGGCGCTGTCGAAATCTTGTTGGCTGACCGCCTCGATTTTCACCAAGGGTTCATAGCGCTTGACCCGTGCCTGGGCCTCAAGCGCAACGGACTGAGTGCGGGCCAGCTCGCCTTCGGCCCGCGATAACGCTGCTTTGAGCGGTGCCGGGTCGATCTGGAACAACAGGTCCCCCGCCTTGACGTCAGCGCCCTCTTCAAACCGCTTCTGCATCACGATACCGGGCACACGAGCACGCACCTCGGCGATGCGCATCGGTTCCACCCTGCCAGGCAGCTCCGACGTCAGCGCCAAAAGTTCCGTTTTTACCGCCAGCACTTCTACTGGGCGCGCCACTTCGGCGACGCTTCCCGTTTCATACGCCGGTCCACATCCGGCCAGCGCAATGGCTGCTGCCAGCGAGCCCGCCATCCTTACTGCACGCAAATTGCCCATAACTCACCCAAGGCTTGATTGAATTTGGTGCGAATGCTACTTTCCAAACCCTAATGAGTCAACAATGTCTCATGTGAGATTTTTGTTAACCTTGTATGAACATCGCTTGAGGCTTGGTGATGAACCCGACTTCGCATGAAGAACACCTGCTCAAATCGTTGACTTTGGCGGTCGTCAACCGGCCGCGGGCAACAATGAAAGAACTGGCGCAATTGGCAGGCGTGAGCAAGGCGACCCTGCACCGTTACTGCGGAACACGGGAAAACCTAGGGCTCCGACTGGAAAAATACGCTGAAGGTACGCTCAATCGAATTGTCCGCAGCGCTGGTTTGCAGCACCTGCAGCCGCTGGACACGCTGCGTCGATTGATCCGCGAGCACCTCGCCCATCGCGAACTGCTGGCTTTTCTGATGGTGCAATACCGGCCTGACTTCCTCGACTTCGAACGGGGTGACACACGCTGGCAGTTTTATCTGGAAGCGCTGGACGGGTTCTTTCTTAGGGGACAGCAAACAGGGTTGTTCCGCATAGACATCACCGCAGCGATCTTTACTGAGCTGTTCATCACGCTGGTCTACGGGTTGGTGGATGCCGAACATCGCGGGCGTGCAGCCAACGCCGACTCGGCACGAACGATTGAGCAGATGTTTCTGCATGGCGCGTTGTCTGGTGGCGAGTTCAGCGAGCACGCCTCCGTGCAGAAAAGAATGCTTCAGTCCTCAGAAATGTGAGAAGGCATCGCTGATGCTGGCAACTGGTGGGTGATTGGAATGATGAACAATAGTGTGGTTGGCGGGATGAGGCTGAAAATACAAAGCACCCGAAATCAGAGCGATCACCAGCATAGCGAACAAGAACCGACGCATCGAACACCTCCATCGTCCAGTCTTGGCCCGGACGTAGATCTTTTGTTATTGGTGCTTCAAGTCTGGTCTCGGGAGATAAGCGAAAGCTTTGCAAAACGCGCCAGAAATTTTGCAAATCGTGCCAGAGCTTCTCGTGCCAAAAGCTGTTTCTCAATCGGAGGGCTCAAATGATGTCCACTGTCCGTGGTTCCGCTCTGCTGGGATTCCAAGAGTTCGCAGCCAGTCAGGGCATCGATCCTGATTCGGCGCTAACTGAGATTGGTCTGCCCGAATACCCGCTGGATGCTCAACTATCCGGGGCACAATTCAACGCTTTGGTTGAGTTATGTGCGGCGCGCTCGAGCAATCCCCTGTTTGGCTTACAGTTTGGCTTGTGCCAAGGCACGCAAAGTCTTGGCACCCTGCTGTACGCCATGCGCAGTGCAGCCAATGTGGGCGAAGCGCTGAACCTGCTGACACGTTATTTCCATATACATAGTGACGGCGCGCTAGTACGCCTTGAGCGCCAGGCCAACAGTGCACTGCTTTTGTACGACGTCACTGACGGAACGTTGGTCTCGGTACGTCAGACGGTGGAATTGGCGATGGGAATTGCAGCTTGCTTGCTCCGTGAACTGCTGGGACATGCCTGGAAGCCGAAGAGTTTGATGTTGCGCCATTGCGCTCCGAACAACCGTATGGCCTACCGCGCTCTTCTGGGCATACCTCCACGCTTTGACAGCCCCGTCAATGCTTGGGTTTTTGATGAGTCATTGCTGGCGATACCTCTGGGCGCGACGAATGTCAGGTGTCAGCAGTTGGCCCAGCAACACATCGACGAGCTCGCACGCGTAACGCTGCAAGAATTACCGTCCTACGTGCAAAATCGACTGCGCAATGAACTTGTCCATGGCCCAGTCACGCTCCGCGACATGGCCGACTACATGATGATCAGCCCTCGCACCTTGCAACGTTACCTTTCGGCAGAAGGCACACGATTTCAGGAGTTGCTGGACGAAACGCGCCAGGCGATGGCCGTGCGCTACCTCTGCGACTCATCGATCAGCCTGACGCAGATGGCAAGTCTGTTGGGTTACGCTGATCTGAGCAGTTTTTCCCGGGCTTTCGCTCGCTGGAATGGCGTCAGCCCGCAAAAGTGGAAACAACGCACGCAACACACTCATCGGTAAACGACATGGATTCCAATCCGTTCATTCGTGCACTCAGCCTGACGGGGTTTGATCAATTCGCTCGGCGTCAGGGGCTAGACCCGAACCAGATGATGCGACTGGCCTCTATGCCTGTGGCATCACTAATTCGCCCGGAAGATATTCTGTCCTTCCGGCACTATTGCGGCTTGCTGGAGATATGCCGTCAGCGCTCGAATAACTCGTTGTTCGGTCTGGAGTTCGGGCTTTATCAAGGTATCGACGTCTTCGGCGACATTTTTATCCTGATTCACAATGCCCGAACAATCGGCGATGCCTTGCTCGAGTTGCGTGCCAACTTCGCGCTCTATAACGGAGCAGCGCACATTGATCTCGAGGTTGCCGACGGCGTCGCGTTGTTTGGTTACCGGGCTGACGATACGGCGATCCGCGGACTGCCTCAGGCCGAAGAACTCGCGTGTGGTGTCGGTCTGCAACTGATGCGAACCTTGGTCGGGAACCTATGGCAACCCAGAGCGGTAATGTTTCGTCATGTCCCCCTTGCAGATGAGGGGGGCTATCGGCAGGCGCTGGGTATAAAGCCGACCTTCTCTGCAGCACATTCTGGTTTGCTATTTGATGAATGTGTCTTGGCGCAGCCGCTGGATTGCGCCAGCGAAACCTTGCATCAACTCATTGCTGGACATCTCTCAGGAATGGAACGCTTGTCTGCAGACGCGATGCCCGGTTACGTCAGGCAATTGCTGCGCAACTTGTTACCCAGCGGACGTGCGACGATCGACAGAGTGGCCGATTGTATGGCAGTCAATCCGCGTACCTTGCAGCGCCACCTGGCTCAAGAAAATACATCATTTCAGCAATTGTTGGATAAGACGCGGCAGCATATGGTGCTCAACTATCTGCAAGCACCGACAATCAGTCTGACGCAAGTAGCACATCTGCTGGGTTACGCCGATGTCAGTACATTCTCGCGGGCTTTTCATCGCTGGTTTGGCGTGTCTGTGCTGGAGTGGTGTAGGCAATCCGGGGTGAGCAGGCAGCCATTGTTACTTCGGAATCGAGTGAAAGAGCGACCTTGAACGTATTCATCAAGACTTACACTCGAACTGGTTCGTTCTAGATGTCGGCTTTTACAACAAACTGAATTGCAGTGGATAGCAGCGTTTGGCCAAAGGCTCACGTTCGTGACTGGCAGCAATCGGCCAGAAGCGGGCGGTCGCGAGAAAGGGCTCGCTCCTCTTCATAAATGTCGAAGCTCTATAAAATTCCACCTTCGCTGAAGGAACGCTTGTTCCGACGCCAGACTCGAACGAAGCGCTGGCAGACCACTGACGTCATGCGACCTCAATTCAGGCACTCGATCTCTTAGTAAAAGCAAGCGCTCCCGCCATCAAGAGCATCATCGAACCTGACACCCGCTGGACCAAGCTAAGCCGCTTAACGGTGGGCGTCCCGACCACTGCAAGCTTTCCGAGGATGGAATACAGACTGGCCGTGCCCCACTCAACCATGCTGTAAATGAGCCCTAAGATCGCCATCTGTGTTGAGTAGCTCGTTTCGCTGCTTTGTACAACGAACTGAGGGAGCAGTGCGCTGAACAGCAAAACAGCCTTGGGGTTTCCCAAGGCGACCAAGAAATCTTTTCTCGCCTGGATGAACGTATTGGCTCTGCCGCCCGTAGGTGAGTGAATACTGGACGTGGTGTTGGCCTGTGAAGCGGGAGACGACCGGAGCATTCCAATGCCAATCCAGAGTAGATAAGCCACTCCCACCCACTTTATGGTCAGGAAGGCAACCTCAGAAGCTTCGAGTAATCGGCCAAGACCGGCAACCACCAGCCCGATCATCAATGCGTAAGCGAGACACCGTCCGAGCACCGCGTAAACGGCTACTTTGATACCCCAACGAGCGCCATTCTCAAACGAAAGAAGATTATTTGCGCCTGGAACGCAGGCAATAACCACGGCGGCGGGCAAAAAAGTTAAAACCTGCTGTAAGTCCATGCGTAACTCTCAATAGTCAAAGCTTACATTCTCGCCGCAATAAGAGGTGGAACCAAGCGTAGGACGTCGGCTTCTGGCCGGTTGCGGCCTGTCACGAAGGGCAGCCACTGACCCAAAGCAGACGGTCGGCTTGGCTCGGATTCACATTGAGCAAGCAGGTCGCTCACCCAATCGCTCTACCAACCTTACAAGATAACCGTCGGGATCCTGGACGATGAATTCGCGCTGGCCTACCTCTACATTGTCAGCCCGATACCAGGTGTCTTTGCATTCTCGATAGAGTGCACATCCAGCCTGATCAAGTTTTTGGATGATGGGTGCGACAGCCTCAACATCAATCTGTAGGTTGATGCCTCTTCCAAATGGCTTGGCCAACGACGCGGTCAGCCATTGACCCGCGGCCGAATCAACCTGTTCGAGCATTATTTGAGCACCCTTCAAATCAATGTATGCAAATCCATCTTCCAGGCGTTGATAAGCTACTTTGAACCCCAGAAGAGAAACCCAAAAAGCCAGGCTGCTATCCAGGTTGGTGACCATTAACTCCGGTACCAGTTTGTTACGTTCGAACATGAGATGACTTCCATTTCAAAAGGCTAATTCTTGCAGGCGAGCGGATTCTGCACTTATGGCTTCGATGCCACGACGGGATCGTGGCGAGCATGATGCATGGTCGGGCGGGAATTAACGAGTCGCGTTGGGTGACAGCTTCGTGGCCGAAAGCCGCCTCATCAGGCGTTGACCAGTTCCATGATGTGAGTGGCATGGATATCTTTTATTCGGATGAAGCCGCAGCGCAGGTAAAACGTGTCGCCTCCTGAAGTATCGGTGGAAAGACGCACCTGCCTAAAGTGAAGAACAGCCTGTGCAACCAACACTTTTACCAGCGCCTGACCCACGTATTGATTCCTTGCCGCAGGTGCCACGTACACCCGCCGTAGCCTTGCGATACCGGGCTTATTATAGGGATCAACTGATAGGCCTCCGATTCCTATCAGGTGCTGGTCCGAATACGCTGCCATGAGGCATTCACCGGGTGCATCGAAGCGATTCTTTCCAGAGTGCCACTCCGAAATCAGGCGCGTAAGAAACCTGAAACCTTCTGCAACCGCCTCTTTCTCCAAGGTCAGAACTTCCGCCGGCAGGTGCGTAATCTGTTGAATTTCGATCAGTCTCATTCATCGTCCCTGATTCGTGAGCGCAGAGTTGCAATGACGTGATCAATGGTTGGGCCTTCTATCATGGGAGGATCAGGACGCTCACAAAACTCTCGCCAAACAAAGAACATCAGTTCTGCGCCGTCGGTCTGGGGCACGCTACTCTCGAGAGAGCCAAAATTTTGCAGGACTCTGTACCTGTCGTCCCTCCAGAACAATGCCTCGACCCAGTGGTAAATCGGGACGAAATGAAAGTGGATGGAGTGCCCCGCGTCATGACCGAAACGGCCGATGTAAAGCCGTTTTGGTTGCAGGTGCGCTTCGATGGATGCCTGGATTCTCGCCTGCAATGCTCCCAACTCCGCCAGCGCTTCGGTCGATAGCGCCGCCAATGAGTTTGTCATTTCTTTCGCGCTGAGCATCAGGTAACCAGGCAGCGCACTGTCCATGCGATGGTTAATCACCCAATAGGGAGATTCATGAATGATGAAGCGAGGCGATATATCCATATTTTGCCCTTGAGTGAAGTCCGGTGGAGGGTAGCACTTCAGGCAAAATGAAATGTCAGCTATTGGCCGATAGCCGCCATTCGAAGGTGGAGATACATCAGGTCTTAGGATGACTTAAAGCAGAGCTTTTTCTAACTCTTGGCTTGCGCTTCATCCCGGACAACTGGCGCATATGATTCAGCTGCTGCTCCAAGGTTTCAGCCCGAGCCAACTGCGCCGCGGCACGTTGCTGCGCCTGGCTGAGCTCACTCTGAGACGACTCCAGCTTGCGTTGCAAGTCATCATTCTTCCGGCCGGCTGCTTTTAACTGGGTTACTACAGCCTTACCCTCCTCTCGAGCGCGATCAATCTCGCGGTGTGCCCGATCCTCAACTCCGCGCAGATAGCTTTCCTGATTAGCTCGCTCCTGCTCGTTTTTGAATCGCAACGCCTGGAGATCCTGCTGAAGTACCTGACTTTGCTGCTGAACCTCATGGCGTTCGAGCAGTAGTCCGTCACGTTGCTGCTGCAACTCCTCGATTTGCGCCTGCCGTTGTACCAGCAGCAACTCCATGTC
>NZ_JBOICG010000189.1:0-2160 GCF_050739995.1 Pseudomonas sp.
TTGGCTTCGGCGTCGATCACCGGGCCAATGTCCACGGCCAGGCGCTCCGGGTTGCCCAGGCGGCTTTCGGCCATGGCACCCTTGAGCATCTCGATCACGCGGTCGGCCGAGTCTTCTTGCAGGCACAGCACGCGCAGTGCCGAGCAGCGCTGACCGGCACTGTCAAAAGCCGAGGAGACCACGTCGATGACCACTTGTTCGGTGAGTGCCGAGGAGTCGACGATCATCGCGTTCTGGCCACCGGTTTCGGCAATCAGCGGGATCGGACGGCCCTGCGCATCGAGACGGCCGGCGACATTGCGTTGCAGCAAGCGCGCCACTTCGGTGGAACCGGTGAACATCACGCCTTTGACGCGATCATCACCCACCAGGCGGGCACCGACGGTTTCGCCCTGGCCCGGCAGCAGTTGCAGCACGCCTTCGGGAATGCCGGCTTCCAGCAGGATGCGCACGGCTTGTGCGGCGACCAGCGGAGTTTGTTCGGCAGGCTTGGCCAGGACCGGATTGCCGGCGGCCAGTGCAGCGGCGACCTGGCCGCTGAAAATTGCCAGTGGGAAGTTCCACGGGCTGATGCACACCACCGGGCCCAGCGGGCGGTGGGCGTCATTGGTGAAATCGTTGCGTGCCTGCACTGCGTAGTAACGCAGGAAATCCACGGCTTCGCGCACTTCGGCGATGGCGTTGGCGAAGGTTTTGCCGGCTTCGCGGGCCAGCAGGCCCATCAGCGGCTGGATCTCGCCTTCCATCAGGTCGGCGGCGCGTTCCAGGATTGCGGCGCGTTCGGCAGGCGGGGTGGCCTGCCAGATTGGGCCGGCGTTGATGGCGCACTGGATAGCATTGTCGACGTCTTCGACGGTGGCTTCCTGTACGTGGCCGACTACATCGCGCAGGTCGGACGGGTTCAGCACCGGTGCAGCGGCTTCATTACTGGAGGCGCAACCGAGCATCGGCGCGGCTTTCCAGTTGTTGTGTGCGGTGGCCAACAGGGCGCAGGACAGCGATGCCAGGCGGTGTTCGTTGGCCAGGTCGATGCCGGCGGAGTTGGCGCGGTCACTGCCGTACAGGTCGCGCGGCAATGGAATGCGCGGATGCGGCAGACCGAAGCCACCTTCCAATGTGGCCATTTGTTCAATGCTGGCCACTGGATCGGCCACCAGTTCCTGAATCGAGATGGACTGGTCGGCGATGCGGTTGACGAACGAGGTGTTGGCACCGTTTTCCAACAGGCGACGCACCAAGTAGGCCAGCAGTGTTTCGTGGGTGCCGACCGGTGCATACACGCGGCACGGACGGTTCAGCTTGCCATCGGAAACCTTGCCTACAACCTGCTCGTACAGCGGTTCACCCATGCCGTGCAGGCATTGGAACTCGTACTGGCCGGGGTAATAGTTCTGACCGGCGATATGGTAGATGGCCGACAGGGTATGGGCGTTGTGGGTAGCGAACTGCGGGTAGATGACTTCCGGTACCGACAGCAGTTTGCGTGCACAAGCAATGTAGGAAACGTCGGTGTACACCTTGCGGGTATACACCGGGTAGCCTTCCAGGCCTTCGACCTGGGCGCGCTTGATTTCGCTGTCCCAGTACGCGCCTTTTACCAGGCGGATCATCAGGCGGTGGCGGCTGCGGCGCGCCAGATCGATCACGTAGTCGATCACATACGGGCAACGCTTCTGGTAAGCCTGGATCACGAAACCGATACCGTTCCAGCCGGTCAGTTGCGGTTCGAAGCACAGGCGCTCCAGCAGGTCCAGCGACAGTTCCAGGCGGTCGGCTTCTTCGGCGTCGATGTTCAAGCCGATGTCGTATTGCTTGGCCAGCAGGGTCAGGGACAGCAGGCGTGGGTACAGCTCGTCCATCACCCGCTCATACTGCGCACGGCTATAACGCGGATGCAGTGCCGAAAGCTTGATGGAGATGCCAGGGCCTTCATAAATCCCACGGCCGTGGGACGCTTTGCCGATGGAGTGAATGGCTTGTTCGTACGATGCCAGGTACTTCTGGGCATCGTGTTCGGTCAGCGCGGCCTCACCGAGCATGTCGTAGGAGTAGCGGAAGCCCTTGGCTTCGAACTTGCTCGCATTGGCCAGGGCTTCTGCGATGGTTTCGCCGGTGACGAACTGCTCGCCCATCAGGCGCATGGCCATGTCGACGCCCTTG
>NZ_JBOICG010000190.1:0-2008 GCF_050739995.1 Pseudomonas sp.
TGCCTGACCTGAGCCAGTCAGGCTTCAAGCCGGTCAGCGGGCGCCTGCTCACCACTGAGCAAGGCGCGGCCGCCATGGTGCTGTACGAAGACTCGCAAGGTCACCGCATCAGCTTTTACATACGTCCGCCAGGCCCGAACAACGGCTTCCTGCCCCGTGGCAGCCGCAGCGCCGACGGTCTAGAGGCGCAGTACTGGTCCGGTGGCGGCTACAACTATGCGATGGTCAGCCCGACAGATCAGCCGGCCACACCGCTGCTGAAGTTCTAGAACCCCACATCCAGCACCACGTTGTCGAGGTAGGTTCCGCCCGGTGGTGTGGTCTGGTCGGTGTAGATCTTGGCGTTGTAGTTGAACACCTGGCTGCCGGTGCCCAGGCCGTTGCCGGGGTTGATCTCAGCCGAGGAGCTGGCGCGCCGCGCTGCGCCAACGCTGCCCCAACGGGTGGTACCAGCGCCTTGGAAGATGTCGTAGGCGAGGAAGTTACTACCGGAAATCATTTGCCGCCGCCCGCCTGCACTTACCGGGTTCTGCCCATCGCTGAGGCCTACGGTATAGGCGCTGCCCTTGGTACAGGCCACACTGGCCTGGCCATTGACGGTAGAAAAGCCGCTGACCACCGGAGCACTGCCAAACGCGATCGCCGGCGTGGTGATCTGGCAGTCATTGACCACGGTCATGCTGACAGTCAGCGTCGTAGTACCGCTGTTGATATCCCGCCCCGCACAGATGCCACCAATGCCAATGCCTGAGCAATAGTTCCAGTTCCAGAAAATACTCAAGGTCTCGCTGTACACCCCGGCCGCCACGTTACTGCCGACGGTCGTGGCGAAGTAGAGTGGCAGGGTTTTCGTACCCGGACCGAACACCAGCCCGAAACTGGCGGCAATGCCGCCGCTGCCGCCAAAATCAAATGCGGTGCCCCGGGTTATGGGATACGACGTGGTGTTGTTGCCGTAGATCGTATAGCCGATCACATCCCCTGTCGGCCCGAGCATCCCGCCCTGCGCCGAGCCGGTAATGGTGGCGTAGAAATGATCACCGGACGTCAACACCGACAGCAGCGCCGGTGTACAACTGATACCGCCATTGGTGGTCGAGCTCGGCTGGGAAGTAGTGCGTACCGTCATCGAACTCACCGCCGTACCAAAGCTGGCCGGCACCGTGGCCACCGCCGAGCAAGCAGCCTGTACCTGCATTGAAACGCCCAGGCTCGCCAGCCCCCACAGCCATTGCTTGACCCGCACGCGTACACTCCTTCTGTCATAGGCACACCAGTGGCCCAATCAACGGCACCTGCTGTTCATGGGTGATATCCAGCTCGAACGTGGCCTGGCACGTCTGGCCGTTGCCGAGGGTGACTTGCAAGGTGTTATGGGCTGCCAGGTTTTCCAGGTACACCAGGCCATCCCAACCCACCACCGCCAGTGCACCGCTTTGCTCGTGGCGTACCTGACTGCCCAGGGGCAAATCCTCATGCTGGGCATTCACCAGAGTGATGCTCGCCGCAAGTACCCGGCGCATCGGAAACTCCAGCAGGTAGCCGCTGCCCCGGCGCACGGCCACGCGCTGTTCGACGTTGGGCACCTGCACGTTGGCCGGCAGGTTCAGCGGATCGACCTCATATTTGGCGCGGTAATAGGCACTGGTCCACGGCACCAGCAAGTGCCCATTGCGGTCGGTCTCACCCACCACCTGGTTTTCATAGCGCACCGGTACACCGCTGAAGCCGTCGGTACTCACCACCACAAACGCATCGTTGACGCGGTTGGCGGCGAACACCTGATTGTCCATCCACACCAGCGAGCCACTGGCGTCCGCCCAACGGGTCTCGGCGTCGCTGCTGCCATACACACCCGCCTGCAACTGCACGGACTGCAAGCGCCAGGTCAGGTCGGCCTGGCGATACGCCGGGCCATCGCCACTGGCGTAACCCAGGTTGAAACCCACCCCGCCTTCGGCCGGCACGGCGCGGCTGTAATTGACGCGCTGTTGGCTTTGCCCGGTTT
>NZ_JBOICG010000191.1:0-2090 GCF_050739995.1 Pseudomonas sp.
GGCGCCGAGCAGCGCTGGCAACACCTGTTCGAGCGGATCTTCCAGGAGCAGACGCCACCGGCGTTGAACATCGATATCCACGATTTCGGCGCGACACCCGGTGTGGTGCGGCTGCGTCTGGAGCAAGGTTTCGAGGAGATCGGTCATGATTGACTTGCTCGCTAAGCACAGCTTCGTTGAATTGGGTGCTCGCCAGCGGAGCAAGGCCCTGTTGGACAGAGGCACCTACCGAGAACTGATCGACCCGTTCCAGCGGGTCATGTCGCCCTGGCTCAGCCGCCAAGGTGTGGTGCCCCAGGCCGACGACGGCGTGGTGATCGCCAAGGGCAGCATCGCCGGAATGCCGGTGTTGATCGCGGCCATTGAAGGCAATTTCCAGGGTGGCAGCCTGGGTGAAGTCGGTGGCGCAAAAATCGCCGGCGCCCTGGAGCTGGCGGCCGAAGACAACCGCAACGGTATTCCCACCCGCGCGGTACTGCTGCTGGAAACCGGTGGCGTGCGCTTGCAGGAGGCCAACCTGGGCCTGGCCGCCATTGCTGACATCCATGCGGCGATTGTCGACCTGCGCCAGTACCAGCCGGTGATCGGCGTGGTGGCGGGCAGCGTCGGTTGCTTTGGCGGTATGTCCATCGCCGCCGGGCTGTGCAGTTACCTCGTCGTTACCCGGGAAGCACGCCTGGGCCTGAACGGCCCGCAAGTGATCGAACAGGAAGCGGGCATTGAGGAATACGACTCCCGCGACCGGCCTTTCATCTGGAGCCTTACCGGTGGCGAGCAGCGCTTCAACAGTGGCTTGGCCGACCGTTACGTGGCCGACGATGTAGGCGAGATTCAGCAGACTGTCAGCGCACTGCTGCAACAAGGTTTGCCCGCTCAACAGCGCAGCCGCCAGGCCGACGACTACCTGGCGCGCCTGGCCGAACTGGATGCCACGGCGCAGATCGATCCAGCGACGGTGCGCGCGCTGTATCAAGGAGAACGCCCATGAGAGGTTTGCAGTGGTTCAACGCATTGAGCGCCGGGGCGACGCCTGTCGAAGGCTTGCCGGCTTCGTTGAGGGTCGCCGACGGTGTCTTGGGCGGACAAGCCGTGCGCTTTATCGCGGTCGTCACTGACCCGCAAAACCGCTTCCCCCGGGCACGCAACGGCGAAGTTGGTTTGCTGGAAGGCTGGGGCCTCGCCAAAGCGGTGGATGACGCCATTGCCCGTGGCGACAAGCGCCCGTTGATCGCCATCGTCGATGTGCCCAGCCAAGCCTACGGCCGCCGTGAGGAAGCCCTGGGTATTCATCAAGCCCTGGCTGCCGCCGCCGACAGCTACGCCCGCGCCCGGCTGGCTGGGCACCCAGTGATTGCTCTGCTGGTGGGCAAGGCGATGTCCGGTGCGTTTCTCGCCCACGGGTATCAAGCCAACCGCCTGATCGCGCTGCGTGACCCGGGCGTGATGGTACACGCCATGGGCAAGGCCTCGGCGGCGCGGGTGACCTTGCGCAGCGTTGAAGAGCTGGAAGCCCTGGCTGCCAGCATTGCGCCCATGGCCTACGACATCGACAGCTATGCCAGCCTTGGCTTGTTGTGGGAAACCTTGTCGGTCAGCCAGATTGAACAGCCCACGGCAGACGATGTGACTCGGGTCAGCAATTGCCTGCTGCACGCCATCAACGATATCACCAGCCCTGATTTAAAAGGACGCCTGGGCGCCACCAACCGCGCCGCTTCCAGCCACGTGCGCCAACTGCTGCGGGAGCAATGGTGAACGCCCACGATTTGCTCTGGGGCATGACCCCGGCGCATCTGCCTGCTGGCGCCCCTGAGTGGGCGGTGGCGGCAGTCGGCACGGTGGTTGTGCGCCGCGCTATCGTTGCCCCGGGGCTTATCGCGGTGGGCGTGCGTGGGCGTGGCCGTGAGCAGCGGTTGGCCGCGATGATGCCGATTGCCGCCGTGCAGCGGCGAGTTGTACCCGAAGCCCTGTGCGACGTTATCTCACCACGGGACTTACCCGCGTTGCAGGCACTCGATCAACTGCGCCCGGCGTTGGCGCCTTTGAACTGGGGCATCAGCGGCAGTGCGGGGTTTGAGTTGGCCACGGGC
>NZ_JBOICG010000192.1:0-3015 GCF_050739995.1 Pseudomonas sp.
AGCCAGCTCCCACATTTGATTCCGGGCGGACTCAAAAACCCAAGGCAAAAAAAATCCCCGAACCAGTCGGGGATTTTTTATGTGCGATCAATCAGCCCAAGAGCGGATCAATCTTCGCGGTAGCGACGCAGCTTCAACTGCTTGCCGGCAACGCGGGTGTCTTTCAGCTTGGCCAGCAGTTTTTCCAGGCCATCTTCCGGCAGCTCCACCAGGGAGAAGCTGTCACGAACCTGGATGCGACCGATGGCTTCACGCGCCAGGCCACCCTCGTTGAGGATAGCGCCCAGCAGGTTCTTGGCAGCGATACCATCACGCGCACCCAGCGCGGTACGGCAACGAGCACGACCTTCAGCCAATGGAACCGGAGCGCGACGCTCACGATCACCACGGTCTGGACGGTCGCCGGAACGCTCTGGGCGATCACCGCGTGGTGCGCTGTTCGGAACCAGTGGACGTTCTTTCTCGATGGCTGCCAGAGTCAATGCTTGACCGTTGGTGGCTTTACGCAGCAGGGCTGCAGCCAGGGCACGCGGGGTGCAACCGATATCGGCGGTCAGGCGGTCCAGCAGGTCGCCGTGGGTCGATTCAGCGTCAGCCACCAGCGGCGACAGGCTGTTGGTCAGTTTCTTGATGCGCGCATCCAGAACAGCCTGGGCATCCGGCAGGCGGACTTCGGCAACTTTCTGACCGGTGACACGCTCGATCACTTGCAGCATGCGGCGCTCACGTGGAGTCACCAGCAGCAGTGCACGACCTTCGCGACCGGCACGGCCGGTACGGCCGATACGGTGAACGTAGGACTCTGGGTCGTACGGCATGTCAACGTTGAACACGTGGGTGATACGTGGAACGTCGAGACCACGAGCGGCAACGTCGGTCGCTACAACGATGTCCAGACGACCATCCTTGAGGGAGTCGATCACGCGCTCACGTTGGTTCTGGGCGATGTCACCGTTCAGCGCAGCGGCTTTGTAGCCTTTGGCTTCCAGGGCACTGGCCAGGTCCAGGGTCGCTTGCTTGGTGCGTACGAACATGATCAGGGCGTCGAAGTCTTCGACTTCCAGCAGGCTCAATACAGCCGAGGTCTTCTGGTCAGCGTGAACCAACAGGTGAGCCTGTTCGATCGCGGTAACGGTCTGAGTCTTGGTCTGGATCTTCACGTGCTCTGGGTCACGCAGGTGACGCTCGGCAATGGCACGGATCGACTGTGGCAAGGTGGCCGAAAACAGCACGGTCTGACGGGTCGGTGGCAGCGCCTTGAAGATGACTTCCAGGTCATCCATGAAGCCCAGCTTCAACATTTCGTCAGCTTCGTCGAGAACCAAGTGGTTCACGGTCGACAGGACTTTTTCGTCACGACGCAGGTGGTCGCACAGACGGCCCGGGGTGGCGACAACGATCTGTGCGCCATTACGGATTGCTTTGAGTTGTGGGCCCATAGGCGCGCCGCCGTAAACGGCCACAACGGTTACACCCGGCATTTGCTTGGCGTAGGTTTCGAAAGCGGTTGCTACTTGCAGCGCCAACTCACGGGTTGGCGCCAGGATCAGGGCTTGCGGTTCGCGCTTGGCAGGATCGATGCACTGCAGGATAGGCAGGGCGAACGCGGCGGTTTTACCGGTACCGGTTTGCGCCTGGCCAATCATGTCTTTGCCGGCCATGATGATCGGGATCGATTGCTGCTGAATCGCCGAAGGCTCTTCGTAGCCGGTCGCTGCGACGGCTGCAAGAATATTCGGGTTAAGATTAAAAGCGGCGAAGCCGCCGGTTTCCTGGGTCATGGGTCTGCCTCTAAGTGCATCCGCAAAGACCCATGCTCCAAAGCTGCGCATGCCGTGTTGAGACTCAAGAGTCGCCCTGGCTGCTTTGTCGGCGGGGATTTGCGAAAACGAATGAATGAAAAAGATTCGTCAAGGGAGAGTCCGCTGTGCGGACGTGCAGCCGAAGCTGACTTCGGGGAATTGCGCTACCTAAACGCGGCCCGGTTAAAGGCCGGCGCGCACTATACCGGAAATACCTGAAAAAGGGAGCTTTTTTTATCGAAAAGTACCGACAAACCGCGCTGTATCGCAGCCTTTGCAGATAAGAGCGCCAGGGTCTATTTTTCAAAGGCCCGGCCCTGTTGGTTAAAACGCTTAAACGGTTCACCTGTCGATTGAGACCCTTTGGTCTGAAACCCTTCCCATGCCCGAGGGCACACCCGATGAATCAAGCCAGCAGCAGCCGCGTCAGCCGTGCACTCCAGGGCCATGTTCTGTTACTGGGCCTGGACCGGGTAGCCAAACGCAATGCCTTTGACCTGGATCTGCTCAACGAGCTGAGCCTGGCCTATGGCGAATTTGATCGAAATGACGATGCGCGGGTGGCCGTGGTATTTGCCCATGGCGAGCACTTTACCGCCGGGCTGGACCTGGCCAATGTCAGCGCCGTGATGACGGGTGGCTGGCAACCACCTCTGGGAGGCTGCGATCCCTGGGGCGTATTCGCAGGCCCCCGTGTGAACAAGCCGGTGATCGTCGCCGCCCAGGGTTACTGCCTGACCATCGGGATCGAGCTGATGCTTGCTGCGGATATCAGCCTCTGTGCAAGCAACACGCGCTTTGCGCAGATGGAAGTGCAACGCGGGATCTTCCCGTTTGGCGGCGCGACACTGCGTTTTCACCAGATCGCCGGCTGGGGCAACGCGATGCGCTGGCTGCTCACCGGCGATGAGTTCGACGCCCATGAAGCCCTGCGCCTGGGACTGGTTCAGGAAGTGATGGCCAGCGAAGACCTGCTGCCCCGCGCTATCGAGCTGGCCAACCGTATCGCACGCCAGGCGCCGCTCGGTGTGCAGGCGACGTTAATGTCGGCGCGTCAGGCGCGCATGGAAGGCGAAGCTGTCGCGGCAGCGGGGTTACAGCCGTTGGTGGAGAAATTGCTGAACAGTGAAGATGCCAAAGAGGGGGTTCGGGCGATGATTGAGAAGCGGCCTGGGGTCTTCAAGGGAATCTGAGCTGCCAGAACCGGCCTCTT
>NZ_JBOICG010000193.1:0-6298 GCF_050739995.1 Pseudomonas sp.
TCAACCACTTGCGCTTCCGATCTCTCGTCAGCGGGAGGCGAATTCTACAGCGTTACACGCTGCTGTCAACACCTCTTTTTCAACTTCCTGGCCGCTTCGATGAACTGAAGCACCTTGCTGCCGAAAATATCATAACTCGTTGTTTACCAAGGAGTTTTCCGTTTCGACTGCGCCGGAAGTGGGGCGAATTATAGGCCTCCAGAATCTGCCGTCAACACCTAATTTGGATTCTCTATCAATTTGCCTAAAACACCCTACTTTCTTCTATATATAGAGCTAACCGTGGAAAATTGAGCACTATATTGCCCATCCGCAAACAGTTGAGCATGATAGCGCCTTCCGCTTCTCTACTAAGAACCAAGACCTCGGACAAACAACTCAATGACCACTTCACCCCGCAGCCTGGCTTCGGCATTGTTTCCTGTCGGCTTGCTGCTGATCGCCATGGCATCCATTCAGTCCGGTGCCTCGTTGGCAAAAAGCATGTTCCCCATCGTCGGCGCGCAAGGCACCACTACGCTGCGCCTGATTTTCGCCAGCGTGATCATGTTGCTTCTATTACGCCCATGGCGCGCCAAACTGACGGCCAAGTCTCTGCGCACCGTCATCATCTACGGGATGGCGCTGGGCGGCATGAACTTCCTCTTCTATATGTCCTTGCGCACCGTTCCCCTAGGCATTGCGGTAGCCCTCGAGTTCACGGGACCGCTCGCTGTAGCTATCTATGCCTCTCGCCGAGCGGTGGACTTTTTATGGATTGGCCTCGCGGTCACCGGCCTTCTCTTATTGATCCCGACCGGCGAGGCCAGTAACGGTATCGACCTGACCGGTGCCGCCTATGCGCTGGGTGCCGGTGTCTGCTGGGCACTGTACATCCTGTTTGGTCAGAAGGCCGGTAACGACAATGGCGTCCAAACCGCCGCCCTCGGTGTAATGATTGCCGCCCTGTTTGTTGCGCCGATCGGCATCGTCCATGCCGGCACTGCGCTGCTGACGCCGGCGTTGATTCCCGTCGCCATTGGTGTCGCCATTTTATCCACCGCCCTGCCCTATACCCTGGAAATGGTTGCCCTCACCCGCCTTCCGGCGCGCACCTTCGGCACGTTGATGAGCATCGAACCCGCGTTTGGCGCACTTTCCGGCCTGCTCTTCCTGCATGAGCACTTGTCACTGGCGCAATGGCTGGCCATCACCTGCATCATCCTGGCTTCCGTAGGCGCCACCCTGACGATGCGCAACGAATCCAAACCCCTGGTGCCGGCCGATTGATCCTCGTCAAAAGGTAGCTCTGGTATTTGGCCTCCATTTAGGCCATGTTTAGCCGGCACACAAATGTCACTTATGGAGAACTTCGACAAGGACAGCCTTAACGCTACATTCGAGAGCGAGTAAAGCCTGCACCTCGCCTTTTGCGACGCGGCTATAAGGATAGGAATGAAACGAATTTTGATACTGTTAATGGTCATTGGCATAGCTGGCTGTGCTGCGACCACCAAGACAGAAGTGAAACGGGGCAAAAAAGGGCTGCATATCAACTGTTCCGGCCTGTCCTCTTCCTGGGACCAGTGCTACACCAGTGCGTCCAATTCATGCGGCGCCAAGGGCTATCGGGTTATCGCAAAATCCGGTGACAACTCCGAGGAGCCAGGGGACTACCCCTTTGGACTCAATCCGGCTGGCTATACCAGCCGCAGCATGATCGTGATCTGCAAGTAACGCCCCGAGCAGTCCCACGCCGACTGCTCTTATTAAATTCCCAGCACGACCCTGCCCCTTCGCAACACTGCGTCTAAACTCCTGTTCGCCCCTTGAGCCAACGGAGTTCTCATGACGCCCAACAAGAAAATCGTATTGGTAGTCGGTGCCGGCGACGCGACCGGCGGCGCCATTGCCAAGCGCTTCGCCCGCGAAGGCTATGTGGCCTGCGTCACCCGCCGCAGCGCCGACAAACTGCAACCCCTGGTAGACAATATCCGCTCCACAGGCGGTGAGGCCCATGGTTTTGCCTGCGATGCGCGTAAAGAAGAAGACGTGATTGCTCTGATCGAACAGATCGAAACCGAGCTGGGCCCCATCGAAGCGTTCGTCTTCAACATCGGCGCCAACGTGCCGTGCAGCATTCTGGAAGAAACCGCGCGTAAGTACTTCAAGATCTGGGAGATGGCCTGCTTCTCCGGTTTCCTGAATGCTCGCGAAGTGGCCAAACGCATGGTGACTCGCAACCGCGGCACGATCCTGTTCACTGGTGCCACCGCGGGTTTGCGCGGAGGCGCCGGGTTTGCCGCATTCGCCGGCGCCAAGCACGGCATCCGGGCGCTCGCGCAAAGCATGGCGCGAGAGTTGGGCCCCCGAAACATCCATGTCGCCCATGTGGTGGTGGACGGAGCCATCGACACTGACTTCATCCGTGACAATTTCCCACAGAAGTACGCGCTTAAAGATCAGGACGGCATCCTCAATCCTGACCACATCGCCGACAACTATTGGTACTTGCACAGCCAACCCCGTGACGCCTGGACCTTCGAGCTGGACCTGCGCCCCTGGAACGAACCCTGGTAAGCACGCCTCACAACAATAAACAGCGAGCATCGACCATGAGTAAAACCCTGGAGTTTTTCTTCGACCTCGGCAGCCCGGCCACTTACCTGGCCTACACCCAGCTACCTGCGTTGTGCGCCGAAACCGCGACGCGACTGGTGTATCAACCCATGCTGCTGGGCGGCGTGTTCAAAGCCACCGGCAACGCATCGCCGATCACCGTCCCAGCCAAAGGTCGTTACATGTTTGAAGACCTGGCGCGATACGCCAAGCGCTACAACGTGCCACTCAGGTTCAACCCACACTTCCCCATCAACACCTTGGTATTGATGCGCGCAATTACAGGCATGCAAATGCACCAGCCTGAACGTTTCCAAGCCTTTATCGACTGCCTGTTCCGTGCCCTCTGGGTGGAAGGTCGGCATCTGGGTGATCCCGACGTAGTGGCCAGCGTACTCACCGAGCATGGCTTTGATGCGCAGGAGGTGCTGGCCCTGGCCAACGATGACGCCGTAAAAACCGCCCTCAAGGACAAAACCGAACAAGCCATTCAGCGCGGCGTGTTCGGTGCGCCCAGCATGTTTGTAGGCAAGCAGCTGTTTTTCGGTCAGGACCGTCTGGAATTCGTGCGTGAAGCGCTCAGCTAAATAGCCGCTGTACGCACCTGCAACCACTCCAGGGCGGCACCACTGAGCAACGGGCTCAAACGCTTACGCACCTCAGCATGGTAAGCGTTGAACCACTCGAGCTCGTCCGCCGTCAGCAGCGACGGTTCCAGGCAACGGGTGTCGATCGGGCACAAGGTCAGGGTTTCAAACTTGAGGAACTCACCAAACTCGGTCTTGCCCGCTTCACGGTTCAATACCAGGTTCTCGATGCGTACACCCCAACGACCTGGACGATAAGTACCCGGCTCGATCGAAGTAATCATGCCCGGCTGCATGGCGGTCTGCGGCGCAGTGGCAGCTTGATAGGCAATCACCTGCGGACCTTCGTGCACATTCAAGAAATAGCCTACGCCGTGACCGGTGCCATGGCCGTAATCCACACCCTCAGCCCAGATCGGCGCACGCGCGATCGAGTCCAGCAATGGCGACAGAATGCCCCTGGGAAAGTGCGCCCTGGACAGGGCGATCACGCCCTTGAGCACGCGCGTGCAATCACGCTTCTGCTCGGCGCTCGGCGTACCGATCGGTACCATCCGCGTGATATCCGTAGTACCGCCCAGGTACTGGCCGCCCGAATCGATCAGCAACAGGCCATCACCTTCAATGACCGCATGCTCTTCTTCAGTCGCGTGGTAATGGGGCATGGCACCGTTGGCATTGAACGCGGCAATGGTATTGAAACTCAGCGACACATAATCAGGGCGACGAGTGCGCGCAGCCGTCAGGTGTTCATCAATGGTCAGTTCGGTAATCCGCTCGCGACCTAGCGCACTGTCCAACCAGGTAAAGAATTCGCACAACGCGGCGCCGTCCTGCTCCATGGCTCGGCGGATGTGTTCCGCATCGGCCAGGCTCTTGCGGGACTTGGCCAGGGTGGTCGGGTTCAGCCCTTCCACCAGCTTGACGCCAGCATCGAGGTTTTCCAGCAAACCGGCAGTCACGCGCGCCGGATCAACTTGCAGGCTTGTCCCCGACGGCACGGCACGCAGCGCTTGCGCCACTTCGTTGTAGTCACGCAACGTGACGCCGTCCTGCGCCAGTACAGCCCGCAGTTCGCCATCTACTTTATCCAGCGCCACGAACAAGGTGGCCTGGTTCTGGTTGATCAAGGCAAAGGATACGAATACCGGGTTGAACGACACATCGCCACCGCGCAGGTTGAACAACCAGGCGATGTCATCCAGGGTGGCGATGAAATGCCAATCGGCGCCCTTCTCTTTCAAGCTGGCACGCAGGGTGGCGAGTTTTTCGCCACGGCTGACAGTGGCTTGCGGTGGCAGATGTTGATAGATCGGCTGGTTCGGCAACGCTGGACGGTCTTTCCAAACTTCGTCAAGAAGATCGATGTCCGTGCGCAGGCGCGCACCCCGCTCCACCAACTTTGCGCTCAAGGTGCGTGCCGAGGCCACGGCCATGACCGCACCATCCACCGCCACTACACCACCTTCCGGCGTTTGCTCGGCCAGCCATTCCAACGGGCCGGGTTGGCCTGGCTGCAACTTCACCAGTTCAATGCCGCTGCCCTTGAGTTCCTTGGTCGCCTGTTCCCAGTAACGGCTGTCGGCCCACACACCGGCAAAGTCCGCCGTGACAATCAAGGTCCCCACCGAACCATGGAAGCCCGACAACCATTGGCGCCCTTGCCAATAACCCGGCAAGTATTCAGACAAGTGTGGGTCTGCCGACGGCACCAGCAAGGCGTGAATGCCCTCGCGCTTCATCAATTCACGGGTATGCGCCAGGCGCTGGGGAACCGTTCCATGGGTCAAAGGCTGCGTACTCATTGTGTCTCCTGCTAACCACTCATAATTGTTATGTGAATCAAACGGCCCAGAACGCGGGTGCACTGGCCTGGGCTGCCTTGATCAATTGCACGGCTGTGTCGATATCCTGCTCGGTGGTGAACCGGCCCAGGCTCAAGCGAATGGTACGGCCGGCGCTGCGGGCGTCATGCCCCAGGGCCAGAAGCACATGGGATGGCGCATTGCTCGCCGAATTGCATGCCGAAGTCGCCGAAAAGGCAATACCGGCACTGAGTGCACCAGCGTTGAATTCACCCTCAGTGAACGTCAGGCTGAGTGTATGGGGAATGCGCTGCGTCGGGCTGCCATTGAGGCGCACGCCGGCCAGGGATTCCAGTTGGTCGAGCAGACGCTGACGCAACGCAACGATCGTGGCCTTCTCTGCGGTGAAGGACTGCGCCGCCAGCGCGAAAGCCGCCCCCATTCCCGCGATCTGGTGAGTCGCCAGCGTGCCGGAGCGCAAGCCGCCCTCGTGGCCACCGCCGTGAATCTGCGCCAGCACCTTCTGCTGCGCACGCGGGCCAACGTACAGCGCACCGATACCCTTGGGGCCGTACAGTTTGTGCGCGGAAAACGACATCAGGTCCACCGGCCACTCAGCCAGGTCGATGGCGACCTTGCCGGCTCCCTGCGCCGCATCCACATGCAGCAACGCGCCATGTTCACGCACTCGCGCACCGATGGCGGGGATGTCGTTCAAGGTGCCCAGTTCATTGTTGACCAGCATCAGCGACACCAGAAAGGTGTCCTCGCGCAACGCCTCACTCACGGCGTCGGCGCTGATCAAGCCTTCGGCATCCGGCACCAGGTAGGTCACGGCCACCCCGGCTTCCTGCAACTGCCGCGCGGTGTCCAGCGTGGCCTTGTGTTCGATCTGGCTGGTGATCATATGCCCACCCGCCACCCCGCGCGCCTGGGCCACTCCCTTGATCGCAAGGTTGTTGGATTCGGTGGCACCGGAGGTCCAGACGATCTGTTCTGGGCTGGCACCGACCAATTCGGCCACCTGGCGACGCGCCTGTTCAACCGTTTGCCGGGCCGCCTGGCCGAACGCATGGGAGCTGGACGCCGGGTTGCCAAAGTTGGCATTGAAGCCCAGACACTCGACCATCACTTGGATAACCCGCTCATCCACCGGCGTGGTGGCGGCGTAGTCGAAATACAACGGACGTTTATTCATGACGTTAAAGACTCGCAGAGCGTGTTCCTGAGAGCAACGTCTCAGGGGCATCGATGGGAACAGAGATCGTCAGGTTTAACCGATCGAATGCCATTGAAGAAGGATCACTG
>NZ_JBOICG010000194.1:0-4989 GCF_050739995.1 Pseudomonas sp.
GCTACAGAGATGTTGGCTGCCTACCGTCATCGCGGGCAAGCCCGCTCCCACATTTTGATTAGCAGTGGCTTCAGTAGCCGCGTTCGAAGCTGACTTCCCCGCGCAGCGCTTCCTTAGCCTGATACGCCCGCAGGTTTTGCACAAACAACTCCACCATCATCGAAGGCGACGTCGGTGCCGAACTGTGCCCGGTCAGCAACAAGCCCCACGCGGTCCAGAACGGATGACGTTGCGGCAGCGGTTCCTGGCGGCATACATCGATCACCGCACCAGCCAGGTGCCCTTCTTTCAGGGCTTCGACCAGATCGGCATCCACCACCGCCACGCCGCGCCCGACGTTGATGAACAACCCGGTCGGCTTGAATTGCTTGAACAGCGCAGCGTCGTACAGATCATGGGTGTCAGGCGTATTGGGCAGCAGGTTGATCACGTAGTCCACCTCCCCCACCAACCGGCCCAACTGGTCGAGCCCGGCCACCTCGATAAACGGCGCCTGTTCGCGTGCGGAACTGGCAATGCCATACAGCTTCACGCCAAACGGCACGAGAAACTCGGCAACGCTCTGGCCGATATCACCAGTGCCGACGATCAGCACCTTGCGCCCCGCCAGGCTCTGGCCCATGCGGTTGTCCCACTTGCGCTCGACCTGGCTGACCAGCCGCGCCAGCACTTCGCGCTCGTGGCCCAGCATGTAGGTGAGGACAAACTCGGCCATCACCTGGCCAAAGATGCCGACCGCGCGAGTCAAGCGATAGTGGCGCGGCAAGCCTTCGGCCAGCAGTGGCGTTATACCGGCCCAGGTCGATTGCAGCCACTGCGGCTGGTGGCCCTGGCGCAACAGGGTGGCCAGCAGGTCCGGCTGGCCCAGCCATACCGGGCAATCGGCGGCCAGGCGCGACAGTTCGGCCGAATCGCCGCTAGTCAGTACCTCGAGGTCCGGCGCCGCGTCACGCAGCAGTTGGGCGTAGAGCGGGTGATCCTGCTCAGCAATCAGAACACGCATGGTTCAAACCTTTCAAAAACAATACGGACGGCCGCCCGCATCCTTACGGCCACCGCCCACTTATACGATTCCATTGAAGCAAGTGCCCCGGACGGGGCACTGATCGATCACATCGGGTCGTTGCGGCGCAGCAGCTCTTCAGGCAAGTGTTCGATGTACTCGTCCTCGGCCGGCGGCATTTGCAGGTGGTAGCCCTGCTTGTCGAGGTTTTCCAGGACTTGCACGATGTCTTCCTGTTGCAGCTTGCGCTCGGGCGTCAGTACCAGGTCGAACGCGTGCGCCGGCTTGCCGAAAATAGTGATCAGGGCTTCAGGCACACGTTCAAGGGCGTCGCTCTTGAGCACGTAGAGGTACATGCCGGTGCGTTTCGAACTGCGGTAGATGGAGCAAATACGTTTCAAGGCTGTTCTCCGGCAGTGGCCAGGCTGTCGAGCAGCGCCTGGCCCATCAACTCGCGGCGCCAGCCACGCAGCGAGTCTGGCAATTGGTAAGGCCCATCGGGATAGCCGCTTTTAACCAGGGCTTCGAGGGTTTTCTTGCGCAGCATCAGTTCCGGCGCCATGTCCAGGCGTTCGGCAAACGCCTGGCCCAAGGTACGCAGCTCTTTGATCAACGCTGCAGCGTCTACCGGCAGGGGTTCTGCGACGGCAGGCGGCCATTGGTCCATTGGCACGCTACCGGTACGCTTGATCAGGTCCAGCAGGAACTGACCATCCTGACGCACGGTGCGCGGGTGCATGTCTTCGATCTTGCCCAGGGCGGCGAGGTTATCCGGCTGGGATTTGGCCAGGGGCCATAACGAATGCTCACGAATGATGCGATTGCGCGGCAGGTCACGGGCACGGGCTTGCTGTTCGCGCCAGGCGCACAGTTCACGCAGTACGGCGAGCTGGGCGCGGGACAGTTTCCACGCCAGCTTGGCCTCGCGGTACACCTCGTACGGGTCGACTTCACGGCGCAGGTTGGCCACCAGTTCGGCGCCGTCTTCCAGTACCCAGGCGTATTTGTCATCGGACAGGCGCGGACGTAGCCGGGTGTAGACCTCGGCCAGGTGCACGGCGTCTTCGGCGGCGTAGCTCACTTGCGTCTCGGACAGCGGCCGCTGCAGCCAGTCCGAGCGCGTCTCGCCCTTGGGCAACTCGATATCGAGCACGGCCTGCACCAGCCGCGAGTAGCCCATCGAGAAACCGAGGTTCAGGTAAGCCGCGGCCAATTGGGTGTCGAACAGCGGTACCGGCAAACTGCCAGTCAGGCGCAACAACACTTCGAGGTCTTCGCTGCAAGCGTGCACCACCTTGATCACCGCTGGATTTTCCAGCAAGGCGGCCAAAGGTTGCCAGTTGTCGATGGTCAGGGGATCGATCAGGTAAGCGCGTACGCCATCGCCAATCTGGATCAGCCCGGCAATGGGATAAAAGGTGTCGACCCGCATGAATTCGGTGTCGAGGGCGACGAATGGCAACTGCTGCCATTCGGCGCAGTGCTGGCCGAGGCTATCGTTGTCGCAGATCCAGTGAATATCGATGGCCACACGGCTCTCCCTTGAAGAATGGCGCGCAGTATATATCGCGAAAGGGGCTTGCGAGCATTCGCAGTGCACACACGATCATGAAAACTCCGACAAGAGACGGAGAATAGTCCGACGAACGGGACTTATCCTCTCTTACGTAGAACGTAGACCCGCCACGACGTGGAGCCTGGGAGGAACTCCTGGTAATTCAGGACTTTGAAACCGGCTTCGCGGAACTCACCCTCCACCAGCGTTCGCGCATTCACCGAGACGATCACGGTGTCACGGCTGACCCGATGAAACTCGCGCAGCAAGGTTAAACGCACGTCACTGTCGGGGACATGGCGAAACAATTCCAGGCAGAAAATGCAGTCCACCGCATTCGCCGACAGGCCGATGGAAAACGCCGAGCCTTGAAAAGTCTTGATCCGCTTGAGCAGCGTCGCCGGGTGATGGGTACGGGCATGGTCGAGCATGGCCTGGGAGTTGTCCGAGGCCAGGATCACCCGGTTGACGTGTTCGCCCAGTACTGGCCAGAACTGCCCCGAACCGCAGGCCAGGTCAAGAATCAGCCCCGGCTCGCCCGCCACTTTCAATGCATGGCGCACCAGCCGCGCCGTACGCCACGCGGCCAAGCGCTGCAACAACCCTTGCGGGCGGGTATCACCGCAGACTAGGGCATGCTCACGGTCACAGCGCTCGGTGAATTCGATCTCGATGGAGGATGGAGGTTGTGGCGACATCACGGGCTCATGTAAGCGAAACGGTAGTGAACGACCTTGATCCACAGCTTAATCACTGCAACGTGAAAAAAAGGTCGAAAGCGCCGCCGTCGCAAATCCCTTCAGGCCTGGTTCAGGTACCAGCGCCAATCCTGCTCGCCGACTTCGCCCATGAACTGGCGATATTCGGCGCGTTTGACCGCCAGGAATACCCCGAGGAATTCGCTGCCGAACGCATCCCGTGCCCAGCTTGAAGCCTCCAATGCACGCAGGGTGGTGAGCCAGTCCGTAGGCAAAAACTCCTTGGCCTGGGCATAGCCGTTGCCTTCCACCGGAGCGCCTGGATCGCTTCGTTCGCGGATGCCACGGTGGATGCCGGCCAGCATCGCGGCGGCAGCGAGGTACGGGTTGGCATCGGCACCGCAGATGCGGTGCTCGATATGCCGCGAGTTCGCCGGGCCGCCGGGCACGCGCAGACTGACGGTGCGGTTGTCCACGCCCCAGGTAGCGGCCAAGGGCGCGTAACTGTTGGTCTGGAAGCGGCGGTAGGAGTTGGCGTTGGGGCAAAACATCAGCAGCGAATCGAGCAAGGTGTCGAGCATGCCGCCTACCGCCTGGCGTAGCAGCGGTGTACCGTCGGTGGCTTCGCTGGCAAACAGGTTGTTGCCTTCAGCATCCGCCAGGCTGACGTGCATATGCATGCCAGTACCTGCCAGGTCGTCGAACGGCTTGGCCATGAAGCAGGCGGTCATCCCGTGTTTATGGGCCACGCCTTTGACCAGGCGTTTGTAGCGCACCGCTTCGTCCATGGCTTGCAGGGCATCGGCGCGATGCTCCAAGGTGATTTCCACCTGGCCCGGGGCGTATTCGGAGATCGCCGTGCGCGCCGGGATGCCTTGCAGTTTGCAGGCGCTGTAGAGGTCGGCCAGAAACGGCTCGATCTGCTCCAGCTCACGCAGGCCATACACCTGGGTCGAGCGTGGGCGATGGCCGTCCACATCCCGCGCCGGTTGCGGGCGACCGTTGCTATCGGGCTTCTGGTCGAGCAGGTAGAACTCCAGTTCCGCAGCCATCACCGGGTAATAGCCGTCGGCTTTCAACCCGTCGATGACCTTGGCCAGCAAATGCCGAGGGTCGGCCACCGTGGCGGGCAGACCTTCGGTGGGGTGCATGCTGACCTGCACAGCGGCCGTCGGGATCAACCGCCACGGCATGCGCTGCAGGCTGCCGCTGACCGGGTAGGCGCGGCAGTCGATATCACCGACCTCCCATACCAACCCAGAGTTTTCCACATCGTCGCCATTGATGGTCAGGCCGAGGATGGTGCTGGGCAGTGGCCGGCCACTTTCGTACACCGCCAACAGCTCATCGCGGTGCAGTAACTTGCCCCGTGGCACGCCGTTGTTATCGAGGATAAACAGCTCGAACATTTCGATGTCCGGGTTGTGTTCAAGGAACGCTTGGGCTTCGTGCAGGCTGGCAAAAACACTCATGGCAATTCTCATACGTTTGCATCAGGCAGGCGCACAGGCGCCGCCGGGCAGATGCGCACAGGCGCGCGTCATCCATGGGGAAGATCAACGTAGGAGGGAGGTATCTGGTGGGCGGGCGTGACGGCAATGGAACAGCGCCCAGAACGCCAACTCGGACGGTAAGGCCTCGACGACCGTCGAACCACTCGGCACTAAAACGCCAGGCGATGTCTCGGGGTGAGTGTCGGGGGAACCATCCATGTGTCAATCACAGTGAGGGAG
>NZ_JBOICG010000195.1:0-5988 GCF_050739995.1 Pseudomonas sp.
CTGCGATAAAGAATGACCTCTGAGTCACCACTGACGAACGGTCATCATTTCCCGTGAGCAAGGTCATCCGCCGAGGTTTTTGGAGGTGCCCTTGTGTGCCGATGAGCATCAACCGCCAGGTTCGCCTAGGCGACTTTCTTTTCACCGGAGAGTAACGAGGAATCCATGAAGGTTCTTGTAGCTGTCAAACGCGTTGTCGATTACAACGTGAAAGTTCGCGTCAAGGCGGACAATTCCGGCGTCGATCTTGCTAACGTCAAGATGTCGATGAACCCTTTCTGTGAAATCGCCGTGGAAGAAGCTGTACGCCTGAAAGAGAAAGGCGTGGCGACTGAAATCGTCGTGGTTTCCATCGGCCCGACCACTGCCCAAGAGCAGCTGCGTACTGCCCTGGCACTGGGCGCCGACCGCGCCATCCTGGTCGAGTCCGCTGAAGAGCTGACCTCCCTGGCCGTTGCCAAGCTGCTCAAAGCCGTTGTCGACAAGGAACAGCCTCAGCTGGTGATCCTTGGCAAACAGGCCATCGACAGCGACAACAACCAGACTGGCCAGATGCTGGCTGCGCTGACCGGTTACGGCCAGGGCACCTTCGCCTCCAAAGTCGAAGTGAGCGGCGACAGCGTGGCTGTGACCCGTGAAATCGACGGCGGCGCACAGACCGTTTCCCTGAAACTGCCTGCCATCGTCACCACCGACCTGCGTTTGAACGAGCCGCGCTACGCGTCGCTGCCAAACATCATGAAAGCCAAGAAGAAGCCGCTTGAGTCGGTCACTCCAGAAGCTTTGGGCGTTTCCACCGCCTCCACCAACAAGACCGTCAAGGTTGAAGCACCGGCTGCTCGCAGCGCGGGCATCAAGGTCAAGTCGGTGGCTGAACTGGTCGAGAAACTGAAGAACGAAGCGAAGGTAATCTGATCATGACTATCTTGGTAATCGCTGAACACGATAACAAAGTCGTGGCCCCGGCCACCCTGAACACCGTGGCTGCCGCCGCTAAAATCGGTGGTGATATTCACGTACTGGTTGCAGGTCTTGGCGCTGGCGCCGTGGCTGAAGCCGCTGCGAAAATCGCTGGCGTGAGCAAGGTTCTGCTGGCCGACAACGCGGCCTACGCGCACCAGTTGCCGGAAAACGTTGCCCCGTTGGTTGCTGAGCTGGGCAAGGGCTACAGCCACATCCTGGCGGCTGCCACGTCCAACGGCAAAAACATCCTGCCACGCGTTGCTGCGCAGCTGGACGTCGATCAGATCTCCGAGATCATCTCGGTAGAAAGCGCCGATACCTTCAAGCGTCCGATCTACGCCGGTAACGCCATTGCCACCGTGCAATCGACCGCTGCAATCAAAGTGATCACCGTGCGTGCCACCGGTTTCGACCCGGTTGCTGCTGAAGGTGGTTCGGCTGCCGTTGAGGCTGTGGCCGCTGCTCACGATGCAGGCACTTCGAGCTTTGTTGGCGAAGAGCTGGCCAAGTCGGACCGTCCTGAGCTGACGGCTGCCAAGATCGTCGTTTCCGGCGGCCGTGGCATGCAGAACGGTGACAACTTCAAACACCTGTACGCCCTGGCCGACAAGCTGGGTGCCGCGGTCGGCGCTTCCCGCGCGGCCGTCGACGCAGGTTTCGTACCCAACGACATGCAGGTCGGCCAGACCGGCAAGATCGTTGCGCCACAGCTGTACATCGCCGTCGGTATCTCCGGCGCGATCCAGCACTTGGCCGGTATGAAAGACTCCAAAGTGATCGTTGCGATCAACAAGGACGAAGAAGCACCGATCTTCCAGGTGGCTGATTACGGCCTGGTGGCAGACTTGTTCGAAGCTGTACCTGAGCTGGAGAAGCTGGTCTAAACCAGCGGCTTCACTTATAAAGAGCCCGGTCCTTGTGACCGGGCTTTTTTTTGCTGCCTCTTTTTAGAACATCGGAGAGCTTCGCCATGGAACTGCGCCCCTGGGCCTTACTGCTGGGCCTCACGCTGCTGCCAAGCCTGGCGCTGGCTGCTGGCAAATGTGAGCGCCTAGTGATCACCGGCAGCCCGGACGCACCGCCTTTGCTATGGCGTGACCCTCAGGACCCGACGCACCTGATCGGCGCCACCGCTGATGTGCTGCAACAAGTGGGCAAGGACCTTGGGCTGAAAATCGACCTGCTTTATGGCGGCAAACGCTCCTTGGCCCTGGATGAAGTCCGCAGCGGACGCATGGACATACTGGCCGATGCGCCGTTGAACGTGGGTGAGCTGGAAACCCTCGATTACATTCACCCGGCATTGGTGCAGATCGATTATCTGGTGTGGACCCGCAAGGATTCGCCCCTGATCTACACCACCGCAGCAGACCTGCACGGCCACAAGGGGGCGGTGTCAGAACGTGCCCGGCTGAGTGCAGGTTTTGAAACGTTTGCGGGCCAGCAGTTGAGCCTTCAGCGCTTTCCCAACCTGACGCCCGCCTTCCAGAAATTGCTGCTCGGGGAAGTGGACTACGTACTTGCCGGACGCTATTCCGGGATGGCCATGGCTCAGAGCCTGGGCATGAGTAACGATCTGATTGCGCGCGAAGTCCCCGTCGACCAGCCTGGTTTGTACCTGGCGATTTCCCATAACTCAGCCTGCAATGATCCTTGGCTGCGCGGACAGCTGGCCAAAAAGATGACAGAATTGCTCACGTCCGATGTCGCGTACACCGCGTTGCAGCACAATCTTGAGCGTTGGAAAGCGCAACTGCAGCAGCCCGTCGGCACCTCAGCAAAGTAAGGATTTACAGTGAATCTTCGACCTCTTTTCGCGGCCCTCGCCGTTGTCGCTCTGGCGGGATGTGCAGCTGATCCTGCGCCGAATGAACAAATCCGCCTCACCCAGCAAGCCCTGGAGCAAGCCAGCGCCGTGGGGGCCAGCACCGATCAATCGCCTGAGCTGAAGCTGGCTGAAGACAAGTTCGCCAAGGCCAAGGCCGACATGGCTGACCAATCCTACAAGGCGGCGCGCATGCAGGCAGAACAGGCCGAGCTGGACGCACGCCTCGCCGAAGCGCGGATTCTGACCCGCAAAACCCAGGAACAACTGAACGTGCTCAATACCCGCATCACTCGCCTGCGCAAGCAATTGCAGTTGGGAGAAGCCCAATGAGCCCGATCATCCGTAGCTTGAGTTGCGTGCTGCTGTTGGGCAGTGCCGCCCTGGGCGGTTGCGCCAGCCAGCCCAATAGCGAGCAGGCGTTGCAGCAGGCCGGCAATGACTTCCAGAAGGTCAAGGAAGACGCCAACGTGCTGCGTTTCGCGCCTAAAGACGTGATTCGCGCCGGTGAATCCCTGGCCCGTGCCGATCGCTTGTCCAGTTACTGGGGCAGTGGTGCCGATGTCGTGCATTACGCTTACCTGAGCCAACGCTACAGCGCGATTGCACGGGAACACACCGAGCAGGGCCTTAATGCCGAACGCGGTACCAAGCTCGAGCTGGAGCGCCAGCGCCTGCAACTGGCGCTGCGTGAAAGCAAGCTGGCCAGTGTGCAGCAACAGGGCAAGTGGCTTGAGCAGCAAATCGCCAGCCTGACTACCACCCAGACAGACCGCGGCCTGGTGATGACCCTGGGCGACATGCTGTTCGACACCGGCGAAGCCGAGCTGGAGAACTCAGCCAACCGCACGGTGCTGAAAATCGTCCAGTTCCTGCAACTGAACCCCCGCCGCGTGGTGCGCATCGAGGGCTATACCGACAACACCGGTGGCGAACAGGAAAACCTCAAGCTTTCTCGCGACCGTGCGCAATCGGTGGCCGATGTGCTGATGGACCTGGGCATTGATGAAAAACGCATCCAGGTCGAAGGCTATGGCGACCAGTATCCCGTGGACGTGAATGCCACCGAACGTGGCCGTGCGCAGAACCGTCGGGTAGAGATCGTCTTCTCTGATGAAAAAGGCCAGCTGGGCGCTGCCCGCTAAAGCCTGGCGCAGCTCAAAGTGTGGGAGGGGGCTTGCCCCCGATAGCGGTAGTTCCAGTCAATATATTCGTTGACTGATACTCCACCATCGGGGCAAGCCCCCTCCCACATTTGGTTCGGGTTACACCCTTACAGTTTTTTCTATCACTGCCGCCCGCGCTCGACTATTGTGGCAACTGTCCCCGTACACTTCTAAACTGTGCCGGTATGTTTCACACAAAAATAAAATACCCGTGAAATCGAGTGCTGCGTCATGACCAATCTGTTGCTTTACCAGCGTATTGCCCAGCAACTGGCTGAGGACATCCGGCGCGGTGTCTATCAACCGGGGGAGCGCGTGCCCTCGGTGCGCAAGATGAGCTCCCAGCTCAATGTCAGCCATGCCACGGTGTTGCAGGCCTACGCCAACCTGGAAGACCAGGGGCTGATCCGGGCGCGGCCACAGTCGGGCTATTACGTGCACCAGACACCCGCACTGACGGCGCCCACGCCAGACATCGCACGGGTCGAGCGACCAGGGTTGGTCACCCGTAGCAGCATCATCCAGCAGGTATTGGTGGAGTCGCGCCGCGAAGGGGTGTTTCCGTTGGGGGCGGCGGTGCCGAGTGTCGACTACCTGCCGGTGCGTGCACTGCACCAGCAGTTGGCCAAGGTCACGCGCTTCCAGAGCCCACGGGCGTTCAGCTATATGTTCAGCCCGGGTTTCGAACCGTTGCGCCGCCAGGTGGCAATTCGCATGCGCGATGCCGGCGTGGTGGTGGACCCCTCCGAAGTGGTGATCACCCACGGCTGTGTGGATGCGTTGCAGATGTCACTGCGGGTGCTTACGCGTCCCGGTGATTTGATCGCCGCCGAATCCCCCACCTATTACGGGTTGCTGCAACTGGCCGACCTGTTGGGCCTCAAGGTCATCGAGATCCCCAGCGACCCCGCCACCGGCATGAGCCTGGAGGCCCTGCAACTGGCGGCGAACCAATGGTCGATCAAGGCCTTGGTGTTGACCACCCGCTTGAGCAACCCTTTGGGCGCGACCATGCCTGAAGAGCGGCAGAAACAATTGCTGCGCCTGGCCTCGGATTTCGATATCCAGATCGTCGAAGACGATATCTACGGCGAACTGATGTTCGAAGTCGGCCGCACCAAGGCATTGAAAGCCTATGATCGCCTCGATCGAGTGATCTACTGCTCGAGTTTTTCCAAGACATTGTCGCCCGGTGTGCGTATCGGCTGGATGATCGCCGGCAAGTACCAGCAGGAAATCCAGCGTCTGCAGATGTTCAGCACCCACTCTGCCTGCAGCGTCACCCAGATGGGCGTTGCGGCGTACCTGGAGAACGGTGGCTACGACCGGCACCTGCGCTATATCCGCCAGGAGTACCGTAAGAATCTCAGCGCGTTCCAACTGGCCGTGCAGCAGTATTTCCCCGAAGGCACGCAGATGACTCGCCCAACCGGTGGCTTTATCTTGTGGGTCAGTTTGCCCGGGCGGGTCAATACCCAGGAACTGCACGTGCGTGCGCTGCAACAAGGCATCAGCATTGCACCGGGGGTGATCTTCAGTAATACGGAACAGTTCAACCACTGTATTCGCCTCAACTGCGGCACGCCATGGAACCGTGAGGCGGAACGCGCACTGATGACCCTTGGGATGCTCGCCAGCCAGTTGTGCCAGGAAACCGCAGCAGGCTTTTGAGGTGTGCAAAGGGGCAGTTTGACAGCATGGCGGATCACCGCGCTTGTCATGCCGCGTACAACAAGCGAGCATATGGCTTTCTGCCGTTAATGCTGTTGGCGATATGACCTCTATTTTTCGTGTTGTTTGGGTGGTTGGCCTGTTAAGCCTGTGTAACGTCGGCGCTGCGCTGGCCGCGGCGCCCGTGACTGAAACCAGGCCTGTCGCCCAAACTCAGCAGAAGACCCCAGCAAAGAAGCCTGCCCCCGCCAAAAAGAAAGTCGCGCCAGTGAAAAAACGTGCGCCGGTCGCCAGCAAATCCAAGTCGGCCCACGAAGTGGCCCAGACCAAGTTGCCCCCGGCGCATTTGGACCTGTCCCTGCC
>NZ_JBOICG010000196.1:0-5919 GCF_050739995.1 Pseudomonas sp.
GCAATTGCTCACCGCGTACCTCGCTGGAATCCAGCGGCGCCACCTGCACGGCAAACACCTGAGCGCCACCCGCCCGCAGCGCCGGGACGATGCCATACCAGTAGGGAAACCACCCCAAACGTACAAAACCCAACATGCCGGGCACCAGCACCAAGGGGTAACGCGTGGCAAGGGAGTCGGGCATGGAACGCATATCCGGATCGGGAAGGTAATGACACTATCCTAGACCAATCGATATGACCGCCCTATGACCGTCAGGCCGTTCAGAAATGCCCGGCCAGATCGTGCAACTGGCGCTCGGCCTCGTCACAAGCGCGCAGGAATACGCTCTTGTCCGACTCCTCACCCTCGGCAGCAATCACCCGCACATCATCGATACCGATGTAACCCAGCACCGTACGCAAGTGCGGATCAGCGTGGTTCATCCATTCAAATTCCCCGCCCGGACCAAACCCGTTGCCGCCACGGCTGGTGATGATCAATGCACGCTTGCCCTTGAGCAACGGCTGGTACTGGGCCATGCCCTGGCTGTCTTGCGTGATGTCGAAGGTCAGGCCCAAGCGCACGATTTGGTCGATCCAGGCCTTGAGGCCGCTGGGCACGCCGAAGTTGTACAACGGCATGGAAATCACCAACAGGTCATGTTCGATCAGCTCGCCGACCAGTTCGTCGCTCAGTTGCAAATCAGCCCTCATCACCTTCGGCAACGCTTGCGGCTCAGGGTAGAAATTCGCCGCGACGAAGGCTTCGGTGACATGAGGAATAAAGGCCCGGCCGACTTCACGGCGGGTCAGTTGCGCGTCGGGGTTGGCGGTTTGCCAAGCGGTGAGAAACGACTCGGCCAGGCGCCGGGAGTGGGAGCGTTCGCCACGAGGACTGGCGTGAACCACAAGTATTTTTTTCATCTGTGCAAACCTTCAGGGGTAGACTCAGGCAACCTTCTTGGCGCCCTTCTTGCTCACAAATCTAGAAAAGAGCGCCCCCTCCGACAAATGAGCAATAGTTGATCTGGATGAATCTATCTCACCCATGGAGCCTGAATGTTCGCCTCACTGCCCCTGACCGCCCTGCGCACATTTGAATCGGCATCGCGCCTATTGAGTTTCAAGGCCGCCGCCGAAGAACTGTCCGTGACACCCACGGCGGTCTCCCACCAGATCCGCTTACTGGAAACCTGGCTCGGCCTGCCCTTGTTCGAGCGCCTGCCGCGCCAGGTGCGCCTGACAGAAGGCGGTGAACGGCTGTTTCACAGCCTGCACAGCGCCTTGCTGGATGTGGCGCAAAGCCTGGACACCTTGCGCCCGCAACGCAGCGCCGGGCAGCTCACGGTGTCGACCACGCCGGCCTTTGCCGCGCTATGGCTGGTGCCCCGCCTGGGCCGCTTCTATGCCGCTCATCCCGATATCAACCTGCGCCTGGATACCCGATGCGAAGTCGTCGACCTGCAACAGGATGCCAGCGTCGATCTGGTGATCCGCTACAGCCTCGGCGACTACCCGCAGTTGTACGGGCAGTGCCTGTTCGATGAGCACTTTGCGGTGTATGGCTCCCCCGAGCAGGTGGCGCTGGCCAGCACCCAGGTGCCGACATTGATCAGCGTGCGCTGGCATAACTCCAAGCTCTACGCCCTGGGTTGGCAAGCCTGGTGCGAGAAAGCCGGGGAACGCTGGCTGACGCAGGCGTCGCCGTTGCGCGAATACGATGAAGAGCACTATGCGTTGCAGGCGGCCATTGCCGGCCAAGGCTTGGTACTGGCGAGCAATATCCTCGTGTCGGAAAGCATCGCCAGCGGATTACTGGTGCCGTACCGATCCCAGGTCCGTGTCGACGGTGCCGGTTACAGCGCCCTTTGCGTGCCGGGCCGCGAGCGGCATCCACCGGTGCGAGCGTTTTTCCAGTGGATGCAAGAGGAAGTGACACTGGCGCAAATCCGATAAAACTTATTGCGTTGCCTGGGACTCACAACTTGGAGCGATCACGCCGCAAGAGCGTGGCGAAAAACCGGATGAGTACCAGGAGATTGAGATGACCGAAGCAAACTTGACTGACGTTGCGACCCTGCGCAGCCGCGCCCGCCAGAACGTCGAAAACGGTGCCGTGACCGAAGGCTACGACGCTGACCGCAAAGAAATCATCCGCCTACTGAACGCGTCGCTGGCCACTGAACTGGTCTGCGTATTGCGCTACAAGCGGCACTACTTCATGGCCAGCGGGATCAAAGCCTCCGTCGCGGCCGATGAGTTCCTTGAACATGCGACCCAGGAAGCCGAGCACGCCGACAAACTCGCCGAGCGTATTGTGCAATTGGGCGGCGAACCGGAGTTCAACCCGGATCTGCTGTCGAAAAACTCCCACGCTCAATACGTGGCCGGCAAGGACCTCAAGGAAATGGTCTACGAGGATTTGGTAGCCGAACGCATCGCGGTGGACAGCTATCGCGAAATCATTCAATACATCGGCGACAAAGACCCGACCACCCGCCGCTTGTTCGAAGAGATCCTGGCTCAGGAAGAAGAGCATGCCGACGACATGGCGGATATTCTCGAAAGCCTGTAACCCAGCAACCCGCAATACCATTGTGGGAGGGGGCAAGCCCCCTCCCACATTTGGCCCTCTGTTCCTGCAGTTACTTCACCGTCTTGGGCGCCTTGCCTTCCTTCATCTGTTGCAGCAACGGTGCGCATTGGTTCGGTGCGTCGCCGCTGGGTGCGACCAAAGCCAGCAAGCCAGCAGCCGGCCCGGCGATCACGCCCAGCGCCACCATCCCGGCACCGCGCAGCATCAGCGGCACCGCCTTCACACCGGCGTTGGGCTTGATGAACGGCCCATTCACGTACAGTGGCGAGCGCAATGAGAACAGGCGGAAGCCTTTCGACTCCGGCGTGATGGTCAGGTCCAACTGTTCCGTCGCCATATTCGCGGTGCCATCGATATAGATGATGGCGTTCTCGGTATCGAACACAAACAGGCGGGTGGTGGCCAGCCCGGTCTTGATCCCGAAGTCGGCCGCCGCGCAGTTGATCTTCACTTCCTTGTCGCCGAACAAGCGGCCGACCACATAGTTGCCCACGTTGAGCCCGGCGATTTCCATCAGGCCACGGCTGATGGCGCCATCGTTGATCAGCATCTTCAGGTCACCACTGGAGGTCCCCAGCAGCGCAGCGACAGAGTTACCGCGCCCGGAAATATCCGCATCGCCGTTGAGCTCACCGAAGCTGGTTTTCATCGGTTCGAAGGTTGGGAACAACTGCTTGAGCTTGAAGTTGCGCGCGGTGAGTTTGGCGCGGCCTTCCATCGGCGTGGTGCGGCCGTTCAGGCGAATCTGCGCGTCCAGCTTGCCACCCGCCACACCGAAACGCAGGGGCTCGAGGCTGAGTTGGCCATCGTTGAGCACCAGGTGGGTGTAGAGGTCGGTAAAGGGCAATTCAGCGCTGTGCACAATGCGTTTGCCAGTGAACTCCACGTCAGCATCCATATCGCGCCAGCGGTCGGTGCGGAACTCTTCCACCGGCAGAACTTTGGTTGTCGGCTGCTTGCTCGCACCGCCACGGGCTTTTTGTTTGGCGTTGGAATCCGCACCGATCAAGGGAGCAAGGTCGGTCATCAACAGTTGGTTGGAGATCAAGGCGCCGCTGAGTTTTGGCCGTGGCTGGCTGGCCACATAACCCAGGTCGCCGTGGATATCGCTGTTACCGATCTTGCCGTTGAAGTTTTCGTAGCGGAAGGATGCGCCGCTGGCTTCATGCAACTTGGCGATCAGATGACCGTCGGTGGAATAGGCCGGCGAGTCCGGCAGGGTAACGCCGGTCAGCGGGTACAAGTTGCCCAGGCTGCTACCGGAGAGCTTCAGGCGCAAGTCCAGGGCACCCAGGTTCAGCGGATCGGTAAGGGTGCCGGCCAGGGCAATGCTGGTATCCGCCACCTTCACTTGGGCCTGCAGCGGGAACGGCTTGGCTGCGTCCTGCAACGCGAGCAGGCCACCGATCTTGCCGGTGCCGTCGAGTTTCTGGCCGTGATACTGGCCTTTGACCTTGAGACCGAACGCATAGTCCTGGGGTGCCGAACCTTTTTCCAGGGCCTTCTTGGCATCCGCATCGCCGACGATTTCACCGAAAGGGATGGGTTTGCCCAGGAGTTCAATGATGACGTCGAGTTGAGTCTTCAAGGTCTGGTCGTCGAGGGTCACATGCCCCTTGTCGAAGCCAATGGCACCGATGTCCACCACCCAACTCGAAGGTTCGGCATTCGGGTCTTTGGGGTCGAACTTGAAGGTCCAGTTGGCGCGACCGTCGGCCAGGCGCTGCAAGTCGGCACTCGGCTCAGTGAGATCGATGCGCGGAATCACCACACGCTGCACCAGCAACGCCAGGGGCGAAATACGCAGCTCGACTTTCTTGAGCGTGACCATCTGCGGTTTTTTCGACCAGTCGGGGTTACCCAAGGTGAGGTCTTCGGCGATCACGTGGGGCCATGGCACCCAGGCGCGCCAACCGCCTTCATCAGGTTCGCGCTCCCACACCACCGCCAGGTTGCCGTTGATGGCGAACGGACGATGCAGCTCTTCGGAAACTTTGGCATTAAGTGGCGGTTTGATGCGATTCCAATCGAAGAACACCAGAACCAACACCACCACGGTGATTAACAGGGCGAAGCTGGCGCAGCTCCAAACAACAATTTTACGAGTGCGCGTCATTGCACAGGACTCCTGAATACGACTGGCAAGGCTACTCCTTTAGAGCAGCTTATAAAGCTGTGACTGGCAAACCGCCTGGGGGTTTAACCGATCTGCGGTTTTAGTCGCAAAAAGCCATTTTCCTGATCGAACAGACAGCTTCGATCATCGACGACGCACCATTGTTACCCGGGTTCGTGTCGAAAATACCCACCGTAGTGCAAAACCGCGGGCTTGAGAGGCGCGAGTTAGAGCCTTCGCACGGAACAATCAATTCTGTTGATTATTACCATTGTGTTTATGAACTTTTATATCGACTTATCAAGAGTAGCATTAGCCCTGTACCCACTTTTTCGCCCTCCCAAGGAGCAACCCTCATGAAACGCCAAATACTCGCTACCGTGTTGCTGTCCGTCCTGGCTTCCAGTGCTTTTGCCTTGCCAGCCGCCGAACAAGCCACCCCACAGAACAAAGCCCAAGCCGTGCAATCCAGCCAAACCCTGGCTCGCAGCGGTTCGCAAGAAGAAGAAAACCGCGACTACGCCAAAGGCGCTGTTGCTGAAAACGGTTCGGAACAGGCCAACAAACGCGCCTACACCGAAGGCGTTGCTGAAGGTGGCTACGATCGCCTGCAAGAGAAAGGTCTGGTAGAAGGCGGTGCTGAACAAGCCAACAAACGCGCTTACACCGATGGCGTTGCTGAAGGTGGTGCAGACCGCCTGCAAGAACTGCATCAAGCACAGAGCTAAGCCCGTGGTGGCCCAGAAAAAAGCCCGATCAGCCGATCGGGCTTTTGCTTTTATATAGCGTGTGTCACGTATTGCCCCCGCCAAGTTCGACGCCAGCAAAGCGGTTTTGCTAGAGTGCGTCGCTGTACTTGCCGACTAAGCCCACCCGCCCATGCTGCCCCGCGCCGAACAGAAGCAACAAACCCGCCTCGCCCTGATGGACGCAGCCCGCCATCTGATGGAGTGTGGCCGAGGGTTTGGCAGCCTGAGTCTGCGGGAAGTGGCCAAGACGGCGGGTATCGTGCCCACCGGCTTCTACCGTCACTTTGCCGATATGGACCAACTTGGGCTGGTGTTGGTGAGTGAAGTCGGCCAGACCTTCCGCGCCACGATTCGCCTGGTCCGCCACAACGAATTCGTGATGGGCGGCATTATCGATGCCTCGGTGCGGATCTTTTTGGATGTGGTCTCGGCCAATCGCTCGCAATTCCTGTTCCTGGCCCGTGAGCAATACGGTGG
>NZ_JBOICG010000197.1:0-9799 GCF_050739995.1 Pseudomonas sp.
GTGCAAGGATCAGACGTAGTTCGTGGGTCAGCGCCGGCAACAGGCGCTGTGCCTCTATGCTCAACACGCGCAGGGCTTGTTCGACGGCCATGCCGGATTCGAACAGGATGCGCAGTAGCGGAATGAAGGTTGCGACTTCGCGGGCGATCTGCTGCTGGCGGCTTTTGGCAACATTGGCCAGGACACGCTTGGGCAGCAAGTAGCCGACGCCCAAGGCGATCAATGGCGCCAGCCAGGGCGAGTCGACGTGGGGAAATAACAGGCCCTGGGCCACCGCCACAACGCCTAGCAGCGCCAACGGCGTGCCGATCTGTAAAGCGGCGAACATCGAGCGCTGGCTGGATTTGCGCCAGCCAACCCGGCTGAGCAGGATCTGGGTTTCGTTGTCCAGGCTGACCGAGCGTTGCGCCAGTTGGCTGCTACCCAGTTGCCGCATCAGGCTGCCGAGTTTATCTTCGCGGCCCATCTGGCCCTGTAAGCGTTGGGCAACCAGGCGTTGGCCGCGCCGATGCTTCATCAGATTGGCAAGCACCAGCCCGAGGGCGGCGAGGAACAACACAGCGCTGATCAGCAGGGCAATTGCCATGTCATACGCTCCGCAACATGCGCCATAAGGTGAAACAGCCCATCACCTGCATGACCAGGGCCACGAACAACAATATGCGCCCGGTGCCGTCGTTCCACATGGTCATCAGGTACGCGGGGTTCACCGCCAGGAAGTAGCCGACCATGGAAATGGGCAAGGCGGTAAGGACGTAGGCGGTCACCCGGGTTTCGCCGGTCAAGGCACGCAACTGGCGGGCGGCCTGCTCGCGCTCGCGGATCATCTTGATCAGGTTTTCCAGCAGCTCGCTGGCGTTGCCGCCATAGCGGTGGTTGACCTTCAAGCCCAAGGCAAACAGGCGAAACTCATCGCGCTCATAGAACTCGGCAAAGTCATGGGCCGACTCCGGCAGGCTGACACCCAACTGCACGTTGCGCTGGATACGGCCCATGGATTTCTTCAGAGGGTCCTCGCTGATCTCGATACCGCCCAGCACTGCGTCGGCCAGGGTGCGTCCGGCCTTGAGGCTGCGCACGGTGTGGTCGAGTAATTGCGGTAGTTGTTCGATCATGCGTTTGATACGTCGCTGATAGCGCCAGGCGATATACAGGCGCAGCAGCAGGGGGGGCACGACCAACATCACCAGCAGACCGAGCCAGCCGGCCACCATCAGTCCCAACACGACACCCAAGCCCCATACCGCCAGCCACAGTCCCAGATTGTCGCTGGGCTTACCCAGGCCAGCACGCAGGAACATACGCTCTACGCCGCTCCACTGACTGGTATCTTCAACCTGTTGGGGCTGGCCAGCGGCAAGGCGGTCCAGCACGCGATCAGTCTGGGCGCGGCGCAGGCCGTTTTGAAACGAGCGGATCGACAGACCGATCAGGATCAGGCAGGTAAGCAGCAGGATGGCCCCGGTCATGGTCGAGTTCCTTTCAAGGCAATGCCGGTTCGCGGCGCAGTTTTTCACCGGCCGGGTTGACCGCCTCGCGCAGGAAGCCGAAGCCGGTGCGCCGGTCGTGGCGGAACAGGGTGTTGGTCACGTATACGTCTTCGCGGATGCCCACCACTTCGACGACCTCGCTCACGCAGCGGCGACCATCGGGCAAGCGGGTCAACTGAATCACTACATCCAGTGCCGCACAAATCATCTGTCGCAAGGTTTTTTCCGCCACCACCCGACCGGTCAAACCCACCAGGGTTTCCAGGCGCAGCAGTGCATCGGCGGCGTTGTTGGCGTGCACGGTACTCATGGAGCCGTCGTGACCGGTGTTCATGGCGGTGAGTACGTCGAGCACTTCCACGCCCCGGATCTCACCCAGAATGATGCGGTCGGGGCGCATCCGCAGGGCATTGCGGATCAGGTCGCTGGCCTTGACCTCGCCATGCCCCTCGGCATTCGGCGGACGGGTTTCCAGGCGCACCACGTGGGGGTGGCCCAGTTGCAATTCGGCCACGTCTTCGATGGTCACCAGGCGTTCATGGGGGTTGATCAGTTGGCTGAGGATGTTCAGCAGCGTGGTTTTACCGGTGCCGGTGCCGCCGCTGATGAGGATGTTGCAGCGCTTGCCCACGGCTTCCTGGAAAAAGTCGAAGATGTTCTGGTCGATGGTCTGCATGGCCACCAGGTCGCTGCTCTTGAGCATGTCCTTGCGAAACTTTCGAATCGACAGGCATGGCCCGTCCAGGGCAATCGGCGGGATGATCGCGTTGACCCGGCTGCCATCGGGCAGGCGCGCATCAACCATCGGTGACGACTCATCCAGGCGTCGGCCCAGGGGCGCGAGGATGCGCTGCATCACACGCTCCACGTGATGTGAGTCGATAAACCGCAGGTCGCTCTGGTGCAGCAGGCCGTCACGTTCGATAAACACCCGGTGTGGGCCGTTGACCAAAATCTCCGTGACGGAAGGGTCGCGCAGCAGCACTTCCAACGGGCCGAAACCGGTCAGCTCATCGACGATCTCTTCGGCCAGGCGTTCCATTTCATAACGGGAAATGGCCAGGTGCATGCGGTTGATGTATTCGGCGACTTTGTCGATGACAAACTGCGCGAGCAATGGGCGCGAACCTTCCAGCAGGTTCTTCCCCGACTCTTCGATGGCATCGATGATGTAGCGATGCAGCACCAGCTTGAGCCCGTCGTGGTCGGTGTTGCCACCGAGGCTGCGGGCGGGTGCGCCGAAGAGTTTTTCGCCGTTCATTTGCCATGTCTCAGCAAGCGATCAAGCCAATTATGGGGAGTTTCTTTCAGAACCTGAGAACGTTTTGCCAGGCGTTCGCCCAGGGCTTTCAGGCCGTGGGTCAGGGGCTCGCGCGGGGCCAGCGTGAATAAGGTTTGGCCCTGGTTTTTTGCGTTCAGGCGCACTTCCGGGCTCAGGGGCAGCACGGCAATCACCTCCAGGCCGAAGCTTTTACCGAGGGCTTCTGAGTCAGGTGCACAGTTCTTGATATAGCGATCAACCAGCAATTTGGCATGTTCCAGCTTCATGCCTTTTTCGCGCCACTGGTTCAGCACGCCGAGGTTGCGGCGGCAATCCAGGACGCTCTGATCGGTGCACCACAACAGCTTGTCACAATGGCTGACAAAGGTACGCAGGGCTTCGCTGTCCGGCTGGCCGCCGAGGTTTACCACAATGTGCTGGAAGTGCTGGCGCAATGCGCTAAGCAGCATGTACAGCTCGGCAGCGCTGGTGCGCTCCAGGGGCTCGTCGTTGGGGGCATAGGCGAGAATGCGCAGGCCGTCTTCGGTGCTGGTAAAGGCGCTGTTGATCAGGGTGGTGTCCAGGCGCCGCAGGTGGCGCAGGGCATCGCCGAAATTGAATGAGCTTTCCAGCCCCAGCAACGCGAGGCTGTCACCCCGGGGCAGGCCCAGGTCCAGCAGCAGGGTCTGCTGCCCGCTCTTTTGTACGACCAGTGCAAGGTGGCTGGCCAGCAGTGCGCCGTCTGCGTCGCTCTGAGTGCCGTACAACACGGTGAGGCCACCCAGTTGGGTATTGGCGGTGACCGGTGGCAGGCGTTTGCTCAGGCGCCGCACCAGCCCGGCCACTTCGCTGGAACGCGAGCCGTAGGCGACAAAATCCCGCGCGCCGGCGCGCATGGCATTAAGGACCAACTGGTTGTCCATGCCGTCGCCGAGGGCGACGATGGCCAACATCGGCTTGGCTTCCAGCGCACCTTCGATCAACGCACTTTGGGCCACTACGTGCTCGCGGTCGAGGCCGATAAACACCAGGTTGGAGAAGGTCACATCGACCAGGGCAAGCAGTTCGTCCAGCGTGCCGCTGCCGGCGCTAACCACTTGGCCCAGGGGCGCCAGTGCGCCCTGCAGCCATTCCAGGTCGGTGGTGTTGCGGGTGATTGCCAGGAAGGTCTGGCTCAGGCTATCGCTCATTGAGACAACCCATTGAGTCGGTCAAAGTTGCCGTTTTCCAGGAAGTACAGGCGGTACCAATTCGGGTCGTAGGTCCGCAGCTTCTCGCCAGGCAAGGACGGCAGTTGAGCGTTGGCCGCCAATGGTTGTACGAGGTGTGGTGTGACGATCATCAGCAGTTCTTTGTCCTGGCGATTGATATTGGAGTCGCGAAAAAACGCGCCCAGAACCGGGATGTCTCCCAGTCCTGGGAACTTGCTGATACTGGTGGTGTTACTGCTGCTGATCAAACCGCTTATCACGAAGCTTTCGCCATCGGCCAGCGACACGCTGGTGTCGGTGCGGCGGATGGTCAGGGCCGGCACCTTGATGTTCTGAATGACCACAGCGTTGGTGTAATCCAGCTCGCTCACCTCTGGCGCCACTTTCAGTGAAATGCGGTTGTGATCGACCACGGTGGGGGTTAGGGTCAGGCGAATGCCGAACTCTTTGTACTCGATCGAAATGTTGTTGCTGCCGCTGCTGGGTACCGGGATCGGCACTTCGCCGCCCGCCAGGAAGGACGCACTTTGCCCACTCAAAGCCACCAGGCTTGGACGCGCCAGTGTGTAGGCAAAGCCGCTGCTTTCCAGCGCGTTGATCATCGCCGAGACGCGCCCACCGCCGAAGCCGATATTGAAGGTGTCGCCGTTGACTGGCAGGTTGCCGCGAAAGGCTGTGCCCACAGGGTTGGCGACATTACTCGGACTGCCGAACAGGAAGTTGCCGCCGCGTCCGAAAATCGAGGTGCTGGCCTCTTTGAGCTTGGTGCGGCTGACTTCGACAAAGCGAATATCGGTTTGCACCTGGCTGGGCAGCAGCGGGTCGTCGGATGGCGACAGCGCCAGGCTGGTCAGGGCTGAAGTGGCCTTGCCCTTGACGAACACGATGCTCTGGCGCGCCGTGTTCGAACAAGCCGTCCAGACCATCAGGCTGGTGGTGCCGGAAGCGACGCCGGTCAGCAGGAAACCACGGTCGCCGTTGAGGTGCACGTCGGCAATTTTAGGATCACCAATCGCCAGGCGGGTGATGGCCACCGGTGATTGAAGCTCCTGTTGCAAACCTTCTCCCACCGAGAGGGCGGCGGGCAGTTGGCCCAGGCTACCGCAATTGCCCGGGGCGGCCATGGCGAGACCCACGGGCAGGTTCGACAGCAGCAGGGCACAGGCAATTTTCAGCGTGAACACCGGTGCGAAACGTCGGCTCATGCACAGCATCCTTGTTCAGTCAGGTGTCTGTTGGGTGGCTTGATTACCCCGGATGACCTCGACACCTGTACGGCGCGGGCTACCCTGGGCGACTTTTTTCGGGGCTTGGGCAAAGGCCAATTGCGTGAACTGGTAGAGGTCGCGGTTGGCACTCTGCAGGTTGCCCGGCGCGTCGCTTTCGCCGGCCCAGTAATGGCTGAGCAAACGCTCATCGGCACTGCGTACGGCCAGGCGCAAGGTGCCGGCCTGGGTGGCGAGCATCAGGCGGCTCAGCAGGGCTTCGGGCACGGCCAGCACTACAGTGCGCGAGGGCGCGTGGCGTTGGGCTTTTTCTTCGGCGGTGAGTGCGGGCGGGGAAGCGGGGGTGCCGTCATTGCTCAGGCCCATTTGATCGCCGACGCTGAGCAGGCGCATGGCAGGCACCACCACCTGGGCCGATTGCTCGAGGTTGGCGGCGTCCTGGCGCAGGTACAGCAGTACATCCACATAATCGCCGGGGCTCAGTTGGCCGGCGGCACCAATCACTTCATCCACGGCAACGGCCAGGGCGCGCTCGTCCGGGCGGATCATGCGTGCCAGCGGGCCGCCGGGGGTGAAACTTTCTTCGTTCAACCAAGTGCCGGCGCGCAGGGCACGCCAGGGTGTGCGGCCGATGGCCTGGTCGACACTGGTCATGCTGCCGGCCGGTACGGTTCGCAATTTTTCCACTGTGAGGTCGGCGGCATTCAGGGCAACAAAGGGCGGCACATCGTGGGCCAGTACCACCACCGGCTGGCGGGTCTGGTCTTCCACCACGGCAGCGGCTTTTTCGACAGGTGCCGCTTGGGGGGGCGGTGGAGGTGCCGGGGCGGGCGTGCGGCTCAGGACCAACCCCCAATAACCGGCAAACAGCGCACCGATAAGGAGCACCCCGGCCAACACCATGCTCAAACGCGTGTTCATGACGGCTCTCCCTTTCCTGTTGCACTACACAACCCGTCTATCCGAGCGGGCTAATTTCGCAACGCGGCTGCTATGAACAGTAACTAACTATTTCGCTATTTGAAGGTAGTTCAGCTAGGACAAAATGCCATTACTGACAGGAAGATTTCTTACACACAGACAGAGGTGGCCTTTGAAATCACGGTTTTAAGGCGCCAACAAAGCGACCACTACTTTGTGATTAATCAGTTCTTACAGTTGTGAGGTGGGGGATTGTTGACAATGCTGAGATGGCACATCGCGATTACTGTGCGACGTAGTGACTAGGCGCCGGAGCGCCTGAGGAGAAATACAATGATCCTTGACCTGTTGATAAAACTTCAAATTCAACTTCAGTTGCTTTTTCAGCGTAAAGACGGCGCGACGGCGATTGAATACCTGATTCTGGTGGCGATCGTGGCGCTGGTGATACTGGCAGCCGGGACTACCCTGGGTCCGAAAATCACCACCTTCTTCGGTAAAATCAACACCGCCCTGACGTAAGTTCCTGAGCGTATCCTACGACTGAGGAGAAGTACGATGGTCCTTGATCTATTGATGAGAATGCGTGCCCAGCTGCTGGTGCTGTTTCATAAAAAAGACGGCGCGACGGCGATTGAATACCTCATTCTCGTGGCGATTGTGGCGCTGGTCGTGTTGGCAGCAGGGGCGACGCTGGGGCCACAAATCACCACCTTCATCGCTAAAATCACCACCGCCATTACGTGAGTTTCAGACAGCATCCTGTGAGTACACACGTCATTGATTGGTAACGCCAGGTAGTACCCATGAATGCTGCAACTGCTCCATTTCGCCAACAAATCCTGTTGGTGGACGACGAAGAGGATGCCCTCGTAGAACTGGCGGAATCGCTGGAGAACGAGGGTTTCGTTTGTTTTACCGCCACCTCCGTCACCGATGCCTTGCAGGAACTGACCCTGAACCCGGACATTGCGCTGGTCATCACCGACCTGCGCATGCCCGAGGAAAGTGGTATCTCCCTGATCAAACGCCTGCGCGAACACACCGACCGGCAGCACTTGCCGGTGATTGTGATGTCGGGGCATGCGGAGATGGATGACGTCAGCGACATGTTGCGTCTGCAGGTGCTGGACCTGTTTCGCAAGCCCATCTATTTGGTGCGTTTGATCGATACCCTCAACAGCCTTTTCCCCCTCGTCAAACACCGATTGTAGTGAGCGGGCTTGTCCCGCGCTGGGTGGCGCAGCCGCCCCAAAGCCAGACCCCTCGGATTTTCTGAAACCGCGCGACGTCCTTGTTGGGGTGGCTTTGCCACCCAGCGCGGGGCAAGCCCGCTCACTACAATTATCGTCAGAGTTGGTAGCTGAAGCTGAGGGTGTAGCGCGGTCGCCGGTTGAGGCTGTCCAGGGCGATGTCCGACATCGGCTTGGACGCTTCCAACGCGATGTTGTAGTACTTGTTATCCCCAAAGCGCAGGCCCACGGCCGCCGATGACATGTCGCTGCCTTTCACCGGCAGTTCGTTGAACCAGGTCTTGGCGCGGTCGAGCACGACATAGGGTTGCAGCACCTTCACCCAGTCACCGGCACGGTTGAAGCTGTAGTTGACCTCGTACGCCACCCCCCAGCCCTTATCGCCGGAAGCCTGGTCGTCGGGGTAGCCGCGGCCGAAGTTCTGTCCGCCGAAGGTGGCGCGTTCGCTATCGGGCAGGGTCGCGTCGCTCCAGTAGAACGCTCCCGACAGTACGCCTTGCCAGTTATCTAGGAACTTGTCGCTCTGCACGCCGGAGAGGCGCAAGCGGAAGAAGTCCAAGTCGGGTGTTCCCGTTCCTAGGTCACTGTGGGTCCTGGCACCCATGCCATTGATGCCCTGATACAGGCCGGCACTGAGGATGCGCAATTGTCGGGGGTCGGACTTGCGCCAGTCCCCCTCGAACGCCAGGGCGCGCAAGTCGGTTTGGATGTCGAAGCGATTGGGGTAGCCCACTAATTGATAACGTGTGGTCTGGTCAACGGCGTACAGGCGCGTGCCGAGAGTCAACGATTCAGTGGGTGAAGCAATCAGCGGATGGCTGAGGCCAATGGTGTAGCGATCGATCGACTGGTGCGGCTTGAGTTCGAAGCCACCATCGAGTTGGACGTTGCTCCTGGGGTCGGCGCGATAGCGTTCGGCGCCGAGGACGAGCTGGCTGCCCTCGGCATTGATGAACTGGCTGTAGCCGACGCGGTAGTAATGTTCTTTGTCGTTGCCAGGCGGGAACAGGCCACTGATGTTGAGCTGTTCGCCCATGGATGTCTGGGAATTGCTGGTGGCGGTGAGCAACGCTTGCGTGCCGCTGCGGTTGCCGTCCACCAGGCTCATGCTGGTGGTGAAGGGTTTGCGGCTGGCCTGGATCACCATGTGGGCGGCACCGTCCGTGGTGCCCGGCGGTGGTACTTGCGCTTGCAGGGTCACACCCGGAATACGGCCCATGAGCGTGGTGTAGCGCTCGAAGGTTTTGCGGGTGAGTGGGCGTTCGGCCAGGAGCTTGTTCGCTAGCTTATCGACATAGGCCGACACCGAGCCGATGTCGCCGCTTTGTTGGTAGTCCTTGATGTAACCCTCTACCAGCACCACGCGTACCAGACCGTTTTCAAAGTTTTGCTGCGGCAGGAAGGCGTAGGACAGCAGATAGCCGTCCTCTTGGTAGCGACGGGTGATGCTGCGCGTGGCTTCGATCAGTTGCGCCAGGTTGGTCTCATGGCCGATCAGCGCCGCGTAGGCTTAGGCCGTCTCGGCGAGCGGGTAGATCGTGCCACCCTCGATCTGCAACTTGCGGATGGTGACCTTGGTATCCATCAACAGGGCTTGGCCCTGGGTCGCGGGTGCTTCCGGCACTTGGGTTTTTGGCGTGACCGGTCTGTAGGCGTCGGCGGGGAGGTTGGGCACCGGCAGGTTGCGGATGGTGTCGTTGCTGTTGAGGAAGCTGGGAAGGGTCTCAGCCTGAGCGTAGGCACTGAGGGTAAGCAATAACAACGGCGTCAACACGCGCATAGGACACTCCATGGTCAACTGAAGCAGCGTTTCGGGCCCGCCGGGTTCTGAGACTCGGTTCGGGAGGGCCAGGCTTTGTTCGATAGGGCCAGCCCATAAAAAAGACGAGAGACTTATTCAGGGTCTCTCGTCTCAACCAAGCGTAGGCGCTGTAGGGGAGGCCGTCTAATCGGCCAGGTGCAATTCTATTTTTTGCCGGTCAGGCCGTTCAACAACCCTCCCAGGCCGCCACTGGTACCGGTGCTGGCACTGCCGTTGGCCGAAGTACCGGCGCTTGCGCCGACGCTCAAGCCACCGAGTAGACCACCACCACTGCTGCTGGTCCCGCCGGTGACCAAGCCACCCAGCGAGCCGACTGTGTTACCGACCGCCGTGACGGTAGTGCCTACGGCGTTCGTCACCGGGTTGGCGTTGGCAGCGGTCAGGTTGGTACCCAGGCCGCTGACAGCACCGCCGACTTGCGTGACCAAGCCGTTGACCGGCGCGCCGATACCCGTTGTGGTGCCGACGTTTTGCGTCAGGCTGGTGACGCCGCTCGTCACAGGGTTCAGCGCTGCACCGACGTTGGTGGCCAAGCCTGCCACTGGTGCCGAGGCGGCGGTGTTGGCGACGCCTGTTCCGCCGATGACAGTACCCAGCGAAGCCACGGTATTACCC
>NZ_JBOICG010000198.1:0-9342 GCF_050739995.1 Pseudomonas sp.
GCCTTAAACAGGTTTAGCCCCCATCAACCCGGCAATCGCCACAAACCCCACCAGACTGACCACCGCCAGCACCAGGGTGAAGTTCAGGCTACCGCCCTCGCCTTTGCGCAGGCGATTAAGCCGCGCCACCAGCCAGAACCAGGCCAGCGCCGCCACGGTGTAGAGAATGCTGGAACCCAGGATCCAGGTCTGCCCCAGTGGCCAGCCGATCAGGTGCACCAGCCACCAGCCGGTAAACGGCATGCTCACCAGGCAAATGCCCATCAGCAGCCAAATGAACGCCCACGGGCGTTGCACGGTCGCCGCCGGGCCGGCGCTGCGTTTGCGCCAGGCCAATACCGCCAGCCCGAGGCCGCTGAGCAGCAACAACACGGTGGCGGTGATGTGGATAACCTTGAGGGTGGTCAGCGTTTCCATGGTTTCGATTCCTTAAAGGCCGCTCAGTCAGCGTAGTCGCTCAACCGAGGAACAGCTGGTAGGCCGGGTTTTCGCTTTCATCCCAGTATGGGTAGCCGATTTCCGCCAGTGCCGCAGGCACCAGATGACGCTCGTCCGCCGGCACTTGCAGACCCGCGACCACACGACCGTCGGCCGCGCCGTGGTTGCGGTAGTGGAACATGGAAATGTTCCAGCGCCCGCCCAGCTTGTTGAGAAAGTTGAACAACGCCCCCGGACGCTCTGGGAACTCGAAGCGAAACACCAGCTCATCGCTGACTTTGGCCGCGTGCCCGCCGACCATATGGCGAATGTGCAGCTTGGCCAGTTCGTTCTCGGTCAGGTCCAACACCGGAAAGCCCTGGCTGGTGAGGCTGGCGATCAACGCGCTGCGCGGATCGGTTTCCGGGTGGGTCTGCACGCCGACGAAGATATGCGCCTCGCTGCCGGAGTGATAGCGGTAGTTGAATTCGGTGATCTGGCGTTTGCCCACGGCTTCGCAGAACGCCTTGAAGCTGCCCGGCTTCTCCGGGATGGTCACCGCGATGATCGCTTCGCGGCCTTCGCCCAACTCAGCGCGCTCGGCGACGTGGCGCAAACGGTCGAAGTTGACGTTGGCACCGGAATCAATGGCCACCAGGGTCTGCCCGCTGACGCTACGGGTCTCCACGTACTTCTTGATGCCCGCCACACCCAATGCACCCGCAGGCTCGGTGATGGAGCGGGTGTCGTCGTAGATGTCCTTGATCGCCGCACAGATTTCGTCGGTGCTGACGGTGATCACTTCATCTACATAGTCTTTGCAGATGTCGAAGGTGTGCTGGCCGATCTGGGCCACCGCCACGCCATCGGCAAAGATACCGACGGTTGGCAGTACCACACGCTCGCCGGCAGCCATGGCGGCTTGCAGGCAGTTGGAGTCGTCCGGCTCCACGCCGATAATCTTGATCTCCGGACGCAGGTATTTCACATACGCCGCAATACCGGCGATCAACCCGCCACCGCCCACCGGTACGAAAATCGCATCCAATGGCCCTGGGTGCTGGCGCAGGATTTCCATCGCCACGGTGCCCTGCCCGGCAATGGTGTGCGGATCATCGTAGGGGTGGATGTAGACGTAGCCTTTTTCGTCGACCAATTTCAGCGAGTAAGCCAGTGCTTCCGGGAAGGAATCGCCGTGCAAGACCACTTTGCCGCCGCGGGAGCGCACGCCTTCGACCTTGATCTCGGGAGTGGTCTTGGGCATCACGATGGTGGCTTTCACCCCCAGCACCTTGGCCGCCAGGGCCAGCCCCTGGGCATGGTTGCCCGCCGAGGCCGTGACCACGCCGCGCGCACGCTCTTCGGCGGTCAGTTGGGTCAGCTTGTTGTAGGCGCCGCGAATCTTGAACGAGAACACCGGCTGCAAGTCTTCGCGCTTGAGCCAGACCTTGTTGCCCAACCGCTCGGAGAGCTGGCGAGCGGTCTGCAGCGGAGTTTCTACAGCAACGTCGTAGACGCGCGAGGTGAGGATCTTTTTGACGTACTGTTCAAGCATCGGCGGGCTTCTACTTTCACGGTTTGGCAGGGCCAAGGAGTCTAACCCGGCTTTTGACCGGACGACCACACGAATCCCGAGGTTTTGTTGGGTTATACTCGCGCCCCTCGATAACTCCCCGCCCGTTCCGGAGCCCGCATGACCCAGGATCAACTCAAACAGGCAGTGGCCCAGGCCGCCGTCGATTTAATCCTTCCCAAACTCGACGACAAGAGCATCGTCGGTGTCGGCACCGGCTCCACCGCCAACTGCTTCATCGACGCACTGGCCCAGCACAAGGGCGCGTTCGACGGCGCCGTGGCCAGTTCCGAAGCCACCGCCGCACGCCTCAAGGGCCATGGCATTCCGGTGTACGAGCTCAACACCGTGAGCGACCTGGAGTTCTACGTCGACGGCGCCGATGAAAGCGACGCGCACCTGAACCTGATCAAAGGCGGCGGCGCAGCCCTGACCCGCGAGAAGATCGTCGCGGCCGTGGCCAAGACCTTCATCTGCATCGCTGACGCCAGCAAGCTGGTGCCGGTGCTCGGTGCCTTCCCACTACCGGTAGAAGTGATCCCGATGGCCCGCAGCCACGTAGCGCGCGAGCTGGTGAAACTGGGCGGCGACCCGGTGTACCGCGAAGGTGTACTGACCGACAACGGCAACATCATCCTCGACGTGTTCAACCTGCAGATCACCAACCCGGTGGAGCTGGAGACGCAGATCAATGCGATCGTCGGTGTGGTGACCAATGGTTTGTTCGCGGCGCGTCCTGCTGACGTGTTGCTGCTCGGCACCCCGGAAGGCGTAAAAACCCTCAAAGCCTGACGCTCACCAGGCTTTTTTGTGGGAGCTGGCTTGCCTGCCTCAGTTTGACTGACAGACCGAGGTGCCTGTATCGCAGGCAAGCCAGCTCCCACATTTGATCCTCGCCACTCTGAGGATCGGATTCATTTCTTGAAGACGTAGAACAGGTTCGGCTCGCTGACGAGGTACAGCGTACCTTCGTCATCCATGGCGATCCCTTCGGCCTGGGGCACCCGTTTTGTCAGGCCATGGCGCCCGTTCAGCAGTGACAGACTGCTCAGCGGGCGACCGTCGATGTCCAGCTCCAGCACCAGGAACGACTCATCCGAGAGCGCCAGCAAATGGCCGCTGCGCTCGTCGTATTGCAGGCTCGACAGGTCTCGCACAAACAGTCCCGCGTCACGCTTGGGGTTGTTGATCACATGCACCGAGTAGGTTTTTTCCGGCTTGAAGTGGGGAAAGCCACGCACCTCGTAGATCAGCATCGGGTCGCGTTCTTTGGCCACGAACAGGCGCTTGCCCACCGAATCGTAGGCCAAGCCCTCGAACCCTTTGTTACTGCCGCTATGCACACCCAGGGTCATCTGCTCCGCATCGGCGGCATCGAGAAATTCAGTGTCGTCGTTCACATGCACCTTGATCAACCGCTGCTGGCGCTCATCGCTGATCACATAGATGTTATCGCTGATGAACTCCACGGCCTCGGCATCGCCAAACCCGATCAGCGGGATACGCCGCACAATCGTGCCGTCCAAGGACAACTCGATCAGCTCTGGGTTTTTATTGGTCACCGTGAACAGGCTTTTGCGCACCGGATCATAGGTAAGCGCCGAGACGTCATCGTTGAGCCCTTCGATGGCCTTGGCTTCAAGGATGACACGGTAATCGGCCAGGCCAATGGAGCGCTCGCTGGCCGGATGACGCCACGTCTGAAGGTTGAACCAGGCCCGTTCAAACAAGCGAAAGTGCTGGGCGACCAGCCCGGCGACCACCAGGCTTGTCAGCAACAGCACGAAAAACGCGGATTTGGGACGGGCGAGTCGACGCATCAGGGAGTCTGTTTCTGTTTTTCGAAGCGATAGAACAAGTTCGGCTCACTGACCATATACAACGTACCGTCCTCATCCATCGTGACACCTTCCGCACGCGGGATGGTGTGCTTGAGGCCGTTGAAACCACCGAGCAGGACCATGAAGCTGACTTGCTCGCCTTTCTCATCCAACTCCAGAAGCAGATGGGAGTCAGCCGAAAGCGCCAGCATGTGCCCAGTACGTGGGTCGATGGCCAGGGCTGACAGGTTGCGCATGTCCAGCTCGGTGCTGGCGACCTTTTGCTTGTCGCCCGTCAGCGTGCTGCCGTCGCTTTTCCAGGTAAACAGCGCCGGTGGGCGCTCTTCGCCGAGCACGATTTGCTGGTTGCGCTTGTCCCAGGTGACCCCCTCGAAGGCTTTGTTCTGATCCTTGGACGGGCCCAGGTCATAACTGGTGAAGTCTGCTTTGTTCAACTGGGTGGTGGTCGCGTCGACCTTGACCACGGTCAGGCTGTGCTCACGCTCGTCCACCACGGCCATCAGGCCGTTTTCCATCACCGTCACACCTTCCGGGTTGTTCCAGCCATTGAGTGGCATCTTGCGCAGCACATCGCCTTGCAAGCTCAACTCGACGAGGAACGGGTTCTTGCCCATTACGGAAAACAGGGTCTTGGTCTGCGGGTTGTAGGAAACATCCGAGGCTTCGTCCTTCTCCATACCCGGTAGCAATTTGGCGTCGATCACCGCACGGTAGTCGGGCAACCATACGCTGGCTTGGCGTTCGGCCGGCGTTTCGAAGCGCTCGGCAACCCACAGCAGGCCCCGATCATCCCAGTGCATTGCCCAGGAAACGCCGTAGATAATCACGCCAACCAGAAACAGCCAGGAATACCAACGCAGGGCAAAACGCGAACGAAGCTTAGGTTTCGAGGTGGGGAGGGACACGGCCATTGAGTGCTTTCCGAAAAGACAGCTATAGGGCATAGCACAGGATCAGAAAGCCCGCGCGCAGGAGGTTGCGAATTATCCGGATGGCGTGTGAAAAAAATGCAAAAAACCCAATTTAGCGGTAACACTTAGATCAAATGTGGGAGGGACTTGCCCCTTCCCACATTTCTTACCGCGTTTTGCCAGGAAGTCAGCAAACGCTGCTTTCGAAGCGGCTCACGCCCGGCAATTCCAGCACCAGCTCATCACCGACATTCAACGGGCCCACGCCGGCCGGGGTGCCGGTGAGGATCACGTCACCCGCCTGCAGCGAGAAGCAGCCGGCCATGTGCTGGATCATCGGAATGATCGGGTTGAGCATCTGCGAGCTGTTGCCATCCTGGCGCACTTCGCCGTTGATGGTCAGGCGAATGCCGATATCGGTCACGTCCGAGAAGGTGCTGCCGACCACAAACGGCGCAATCACCGCCGCGCCGTCAAAGGACTTGGCGATTTCCCAGGGCAGGCCCTTGGCTTTCAGCTCGGCCTGCTTGTCGCGCAGGGTCAGGTCCAGGGCCGGGGCGAAGCCAGAGATGGCGTCCAACACTTCCTCACGGCTGGGCTTGGTCGATAACGGCTTGCCGATCAATACCGCGATTTCCGCCTCGTAATGCACCGAACCGCGCTCGGTCGGAATGGTAAAGCCACCCTCCAGCGGCACGACGCAACTGCCCGGCTTGATGAACAGCAACGGTTCGGTCGGCACCGGGTTATCCAGTTCCTTGGCATGTTCGGCGTAGTTACGCCCGATACACACCACTTTACCCACCGGGAAGTGGATGTTGGTGCCGTCGACATACTTGTGCTGGTAGCTCATGGAACGACTCCTACGGGGGCGGTTAAACAGCGAAGATCTTGCCGGGGTTCATGATCCCGTTCGGGTCGAACACCGCTTTGACGGCCTTCATGTATTCGATTTCAACCGGCGAGCGGCTGTAGGTCAGGTAATCGCGCTTGGTCATGCCCACGCCGTGCTCGGCGGAGATCGAGCCGTTGTACTTCTCGACGGTTTCGAACACCCACTTGTTCACGGTGGCGCACTTGGCGAAGAACTCGTCCTTGCTCAGGTTTTCCGGCTTGAGGATGTTCAGGTGCAGGTTGCCGTCGCCAATATGGCCGAACCAGACGATCTCGAAGTCGGGGTAATGTTCGCCGACGATCGCGTCGATTTCCTTCAAGAAAGCCGGCACTTTGGAGACAGTGACCGAAATATCGTTCTTGTACGGCGTCCAGTGGGAAATGGTCTCGGAGATGTACTCGCGCAGCTTCCACAGGTTGTGCAACTGGGTTTCGCTCTGGCTCATCACGCCGTCCAGCACCCAGCCCTGCTCCACGCAATGCTCGAAGGTTTCCAGGGCGTGGTTGGCGACTTCTTCAGTGGTAGCTTCGAATTCCAACAGCGCGTAGAACGGGCACTCGGTTTCGAACGGTGCCGGCACGTCGCCACGGCCGAGGACTTTGGCCAAGGCCTTGTCCGAGAAGAATTCGAAGGCGGTCAGGTCCAGCTTGCTCTGGAATGCGTGCAGCACCGGCATGATCGAGTCGAAATCGGTGGTGCCGAGCACCATGGCGGTGAGGTTCTTCGGCGCACGGTCCAGACGCATGGTGGCCTCGACTACAAAGCCCAGGGTGCCCTCGGCGCCGATGAACAGCTGACGCATGTCATAGCCGGTGGCGTTCTTGATCAGGTCGCGGTTCAGTTCCAGTACATCGCCTTTGCCGGTGACGACCTTCATGCCCGCCACCCAATTGCGGGTCATACCGTAGCGAATCACCTTGATACCGCCGGCATTGGTGCCGATATTGCCACCAATCTGGCTCGAACCGGATGAAGCGAAGTCCACCGGGTAGTACAGGCCCTGTTCTTCGGCAGCGTTCTGCAACTGCTTGGTGACCACGCCCGGCTGGCACACGGCGGTGCGGTCGGTGAGGTTCACGTCGAGGATCTGGTTCATATAGTCGAACGACACCACCACCTCGCCATTCGCCGCAACGGCGGCTGCCGACAGGCCGGTACGACCACCGGACGGCACCAGCGCCACCTTGTGTTCATTGGCCCAACGGACGATGGCCTGCACCTGCTCAATGGTCTTTGGGAAGACGATGGCGGTCGGCGCCGGTGCGAAGTGCTTGGTCCAATCCTTGCCGTAAGCCTCCAGGGAGTCTGCATCGGTCAGCACTTTGCCAGGCTCAACCAGGGTCTTTAGCTCATCAATCAGGGCAGGATGGGTCATCGACAGAACTCTCGAACAATTCATGGTCATCCTGAGAACGCTTCACGTCGCAGGAATAGGTGTTTAGCGGGGCGCGTATGCTAGCATACCGCCCCCGCAGGACAGAGCCCAAGGGCGTTTCTGCGGTGACGGCTTTCCTGCCGTCCGGGTCAGCTTGCGCTGCTCGATTCCCTGCCATTTTTCTCCGGGATACAGGTTTACGCAGATGAGCAAGACTTCTCTCGATAAGAGCAAGATCAAGTTCCTTCTTCTGGAAGGCGTCCACCCATCGGCTGTCGACGTTCTGAAAGCCGCCGGGTACACCAGCATTGAGTACATCACCAGTTCTCTGCCGGAAGCCCAGCTCAAGGAAAAGATCGCCGACGCGCACTTTATCGGCATTCGCTCCCGCACTCAGCTGACCGAAGAAATCTTCGATCACGCCAAGAAACTCGTGGCGGTCGGCTGTTTCTGCATCGGCACCAACCAGGTCGACCTCAACGCAGCGCGCGAGCGCGGCATCGCGGTGTTCAACGCACCGTACTCCAACACTCGCTCCGTGGCGGAGTTGGTGCTGGCCGAGGCCATCCTGTTGTTGCGCGGCATTCCTGAGAAGAACGCTTCCTGCCACCGTGGCGGCTGGATCAAGAGTGCGGCCAACTCCTTCGAAATCCGTGGCAAAAAGCTGGGTATCGTCGGCTACGGTTCGATCGGCACTCAATTGTCGGTCCTGGCTGAAGGCCTCGGCATGCAGGTGTTCTTCTACGACACCCTGACCAAGCTGCCATTGGGCAACGCCACGCAAGTGGCCAGCCTGACCGAGCTGCTGGGCATGTCCGACATCGTGACCCTGCACGTTCCGGAAACCGCTGAGACCCAGTGGATGATCGGCGAGAAGGAAATCCGCGCCATCAAGAAAGGCGGCATCCTGATCAACGCCGCACGCGGCACCGTGGTCGAACTGGACGCCCTGGCTGAAGCGATCAAGGACAAGCACCTGATCGGCGCCGCCATCGACGTGTTCCCGGTGGAGCCTCGCTCCAACGACGACATCTTCGAAAGCCCGCTGCGTGGCCTGGACAACGTGATCCTGACCCCGCACATCGGCGGCTCCACTGCCGAAGCCCAAGCCAACATCGGCCTGGAAGTGTCGGAAAAACTGGTCAAGTACAGCGACAACGGTACTTCCGTATCGTCCGTGAACTTCCCGGAAGTGGCCCTGCCGGCTCACCCTGGCAAGCACCGTCTGCTGCACATCCACCAGAACATCCCTGGCGTGATGATGGAGATCAACAAGGTCTTCGCAGAAAACGGCATCAACATCTCCGGTCAGTTCCTGCAGACCAACGAGAAGGTCGGCTACGTGGTGATCGACGTCGACGCCGAGTACTCGGACCTGGCGCAAGAGAAGCTGCAGCACATCAACGGCACTATCCGTAGCCGCGTGTTGTTCTAAGGTTTCAAGCGCACCACAAAAAAAGGGAGCCCCGAGGGGCTCCCTTTTTTGCATCTGAACAAATCTTACTTGACGTTAACCGTGATCACTTTCGAGGCTACAGTGGGCTCGAACTGGCGGTGCACGTTATCGCCCGCCACCAGTTGCAAGGTGTGCTTGCCTGGGGCCAGTGTCAGTTCGGTCTCGGTTTGCGCCTTGCCGAAGTGAATCGACGTGGCAGTAGCTGGAATGGCTTCATCTGCCTTGAGCGACGTCACGTCCTGGTCTACCAGCAGGTGATGATGGCCGGCGCCAGGCACCTGTTTGTCGATCGGCTCCAGGTCCAGGCCCTTGACGCCGAATTTGACGGTGAAGGTTTTATCGACAGTCGCGCCGTCTTTGGGCGAGACGATAAACACCTCGGCGCCTTTAGGAGCGGGCGTACGAGGGACATCAGCGGCGCTGGCAAACATCGAGGCACCCAGCAGCAGGCTGGCAATCGTTGCACGGGACAATAAGGCTTTCATTCGCTTCTCCAGTTTCTGCAGGAAATCTGTTGGGTTATGACAACTTCGCGACAAATTGCTGTCCAAGGCACTCAACACCATAGCAAAGCGATGCTGAACAAGGCCTCGCACACATGAATTCTTTAGGAGCGACCATGCGTTTCTCGCCTGGCCTGGTACTTTTACTGTCCCTTCTGAGCCCTTTGGCTCATGCCGAACTGATCGATGAAGTGTTTGATCGCGGTGAACTGCGCATCGCTCTTGAAGCCAACACACCACCCTTCAACTTCAAGGACGGCGATAAGCTAACCGGTTTTGAAGTGGAGTTGGGTGAACAATTGGCCAAGGAAATGGACGTACGCCCGTCCTTCATCACCACCGATGACAGCGATCTGTTGCCAGGCGTCGAG
>NZ_JBOICG010000199.1:0-2412 GCF_050739995.1 Pseudomonas sp.
AAGCAGCATTGAGGGCATTAGGTCACGCGCTGCATCTGTAATACCGCGGTGAAGCCATCGCGGGCAAGCCCGGCTCCCACAGTGGAATGCATTCCAAATGTGGGAGCTGGCTTGCCTGCGATGACGACGGGTCAGCCAATACAGATGCTGAATGGTCGGCCCACCCGCTCCCACACAAAGCAAGAATGCAGTATTGTTGCGCCCATCCAGAAAAAAACCGACAAGCCTGCCTTCGACCAGGCGGTTGACCAGAGATAGAGGGTGTCATGGGTAACGAAAGCATCAATTGGGACAAGCTGGGCTTTGACTACATCAAGACCGATAAGCGGTTTATCCAGCTGTTCAAAGACGGCGAGTGGCAAGCAGGCAAGCTGACCGACGACAACGTGCTGCACATCAGCGAAGGCTCAACCGCCCTGCACTATGGCCAACAGTGCTTCGAAGGCCTCAAGGCCTACCGCTGCAAGGACGGCTCGATCAACCTGTTCCGCCCGGACCAGAACGCTGCCCGTATGCAACGCAGCTGCGCCCGCCTGCTGATGCCGCATGTGCCAACCGACGTGTTCATCGACGCCTGCAAGCAAGTGGTCAAGGCCAACGAGCGGTTCATCCCGCCGTACGGCAGCGGCGGTGCGCTGTACCTGCGCCCGTTCGTGATCGGTACCGGTGACAACATCGGCGTGCGTACCGCACCGGAGTTCATCTTCTCGGTGTTCGCCATCCCGGTCGGTGCTTATTTCAAAGGTGGCCTGGTGCCACACAACTTCCAGATCTCCACTTTCGACCGCGCCGCGCCACAGGGCACCGGTGCGGCCAAGGTCGGTGGCAACTACGCCGCCAGCCTGATGCCGGGTTCCGAAGCGAAGAAATCCGGCTTCGCCGACGCAATTTATCTGGACCCGATGACCCATTCGAAAATCGAGGAAGTCGGTTCGGCCAACTTCTTCGGGATCACCCACGACAACCAGTTCATCACGCCGAAGTCGCCTTCAGTATTGCCAGGCATCACCCGCCTGTCGCTGATCGAACTGGCCAAGACCCGCCTGGGCCTGGAAGTGGTCGAGGGCGAAGTGTTCATCGACAAACTGGACCAGTTCAAGGAAGCCGGCGCGTGCGGTACTGCTGCGGTGATTTCGCCGATCGGCGGCATCCAGTACAACGGCAAGCTGCATGTGTTCCATAGCGAAACAGAAGTCGGCCCAATCACCCAGAAGCTCTACAAAGAGTTGACCAGTGTACAGACCGGTGACGTTGAAGCGCCAGCGGGCTGGATCGTCAAGGTCTAAGCCACCCGCAACGCAAAACAATGTGGGAGGGGGCTTGCCCCCGATAGCAGTAGATCAGTCGATATATTTGTGACTGATACACCGCCATCGGGGGCAAGCCCCCTCCCACATTTGATCTCAGGTGTTCTCAGGACCGAGTCGGAATATTCTCGGTAATCTTCTTGCCCATGCTGATCCTCGGTTCCACCCCATAGCCCAACGCCTCGTAGAACCCCACCACCGCATCATTGCCGCCAGTGATCTGCAGGTTGATCTTCATGCAACCCAGCACCGTCAGCGCCTGCTCTGCATGGCGCACCAACGAGGCGCCCAGGCCCTGGCGCCGATAGTCGGCGTGCACCGCCACTGAATACAGCCAGCCGCGATGACCGTCGTACCCGGCCAGAATGGTCCCTATCACCACCTTTCTGTCGGTCGCGACGAAGAACAGCCCATCGTTGACCGCCAGTTTCTTATCAATCGCCAAGGTCGGCAGGTTATGGGCGGCGTCATAACCAAATGCCTGCTGCCACAGCGTGACGACTTGCGCACGGTGTTGGCGGTCGCGGTAGGGACCGATGGGATGGCGAGAGGACAAAGACTTCTCCATCACCAGGGTACGTTCATTGCCGTGATAGACATCACGTACCGTGTGAAAACCCAGCTTGGTGTAGAACGGCTCGGCGGTCAGCGAGGCAGGCACGCTCAGGGTGGTCACGCCGGCTTCCCGGGCGCGCAGTTCGACCTCGATCATCAGCAGCCGACCAATCCCCTGCCCTTGCAACGCCGGGTTGACGAACACCGAGCGCACCACGTTGGCATCCAGGGCTGCCGTGGCAACGATGACCTGATCCTGGGTCGCCACCAGCACGACACGGCGCTGGAGCAGCCCGAGCACGGCATCGGGTGTGAAGTTGCTTGCGACCCGCGCGATCACCTCCACCGGATAGTCTCGCGCATTGCTGCTGTGCAGGGCGGCCAGGATGACCTGGCTGATCCCCTCGGCATCGGTGGTTTGGGCAAGACGAACAGCGGTAGACATGCAGGGCTCCTTGCTGAAACAGATTTCAAAACCATCCCCATACTAATGTGGGAGCTGGCTTGCCTGCGATAGCGGTCTGTCAGCCAACCTATTTATGGCTGATAC
>NZ_JBOICG010000200.1:0-1966 GCF_050739995.1 Pseudomonas sp.
GTCGTGCAGGTGCCCAGCGAAGCGTTGATCCGCACTGGCAAGCGCGTGCTGGTGATGCTGGCAGAGGAGGGCGGTCACTATCGGCCGGTCGAGGTGGTCGCCGGTGCCGAAAACCAGGACCAGAGCGTGATCGTCAGCGGCTTGCAGGAAGGCCAGCAAGTGGTCGCGTCCGGGCAATTCCTGCTCGACTCCGAGGCCAGTCTCAAAGGCATCACCGCGACCCCTGCCGAAGCCGCGATGAACATGCAACCGGGAGCCCAGCCATGATCGCCTTGTTGATTCGCTGGTCGGTGGCCAACCGCTTTCTGGTGTTGCTGGCGACGCTGTTCATCACTGCGTGGGGTGTCTGGTCGGTGCAGAACACGCCCGTCGACGCCTTGCCGGACCTTTCTGATGTGCAGGTGATCATTCGCACGCCGTACCCGGGACAGGCGCCGCAGATCGTCGAGAACCAAGTCACCTACCCGATGACCACTACCATGCTCTCGGTGCCGGGGGCCAAGACCGTACGCGGCTTTTCGTTTTTCGGCGACAGCTACGTGTACGTATTGTTCGACGAAGGCACTGACCTGTACTGGGCCCGCTCGCGGGTATTGGAATACCTCAGCCAGTTGCAGGCGCGCCTGCCGGCCTCGGCCAAGCCGTCATTGGGGCCTGACGCCACCGGGGTGGGCTGGATCTACCAGTACGCCTTGGTGGACCGCACCGGCCAGCACGACTTGGCGCAATTGCGTGCGCTGCAGGACTGGTTCCTCAAGTTCGAACTCAAGACCCTGCCCAATGTGGCGGAAGTCGCCACCATCGGCGGCCAGGTCAAGCAGTATCAAGTGCAACTCGACCCACTGGCCCTGGCCAGTCGCGGCATCACCCAGGCACAGGTGAAGGACGCCATCGACAAGGCCAACCAGGAAGCCGGTGGCTCGGTGCTGAACCTGGGCGAGTCCGAGTACGTGGTGCGCGCCTCCGGCTACCTGAAAAACCTGGCCGACTTTCGCGCCATCCCGCTGCGCCTTGATGCCAACAATGTGCCGGTCACCCTGGGCGATGTGGCAAACGTCCAGCTGGGCCCGGACCTGCGCCGAGGCATCAGCGAGCTGGACGGCGAGGGTGAAGCGGTTGGCGGCGTGGTGATCCTGCGCAGCGGCAAGAATGCACGGGAAGCCATCGCGGCGGTCAAGACCAAGCTGGACCAGTTGAAAAGCAGCCTGCCGCCGGGCGTGGAGATCGTCACCACCTACGACCGTAGCAAGTTGATCGACCGCGCCGTGGACAACCTCAGCCACAAGTTGCTGGAGGAATTCCTGGTGGTGGCACTGGTGTGCGGGATTTTCCTGTGGCACCTGCGCTCGTCCCTGGTGGCGATCATCTCGTTGCCGGTAGGCGTGTTGATCGCCTTTATCGTCATGCGCTTCCAGGGTATCAACGCCAACATCATGTCCCTGGGCGGTATCGCGATTGCGATCGGCGCGATGGTGGATGCGGCGGTGGTGATGATCGAAAACGCCCACAAGAAAATCGAAGCCTGGCACCACGCCAACCCTGGCCGGGAATTGAAGGGCGATGAGCATTGGAAGGTGATGACAGACGCGGCGGTCGAGGTCGGGCCGGCGCTGTTTTTCTGCCTGTTGATCATTACGCTGTCATTTATCCCGGTGTTCACCTTGCAGGCCCAGGAAGGTCGGTTGTTCGGCCCGTTAGCCTATACCAAGACCTACGCCATGGCGGCGGCGGCCGGGTTGTCGGTGACGCTGGTCCCCGTATTGATGGGCTATTGGATTCGCGGGCGCATTCCCGATGAGCAGCGCAACCCGCTCAATCGCGGGCTGATCAGACTCTATCAACCGGCCCTGGATGCGGTGCTGCGTTGGCCGCGTATGACCTTGCTGGTAGCGCTGCTGGTAGCGGCGAGCGCGCTGTGGCCGATCTCGAAACTGGGCGGTGAGTTCCTACCACCGCTGGATGAGGG
>NZ_JBOICG010000201.1:0-14176 GCF_050739995.1 Pseudomonas sp.
GTGATGCGCAACATGCTGCCGGCGATCCTCGGCGTATCGGTCAGCCAGATTTCCCTGATCATCAACACGGCGTTTGCCTCATTGCTGGTGTCTGGCTCGGTGTCGTGGATGTACTACGCCGATCGCCTGATGGAGCTGCCATCCGGCGTGTTGGGTGTGGCCCTGGGCACGATTTTGTTGCCGACCCTGTCGCGCACCTACGCCAGCAAGGACCGCCAGGAATACTCGCGCATCCTCGATTGGGGGCTGCGACTGTGCTTCGTGCTGGTGCTGCCGTGTTCCCTGGCCTTGGGGATCCTGGCTGAACCGTTGACGGTGTCGTTGTTCCAATACGGCCAGTTCAGCGCGTTTGATGCCTCCATGACCCAGCGTGCGCTGATTGCCTATTCGGTAGGCCTGCTCGGCATTATCGTGATCAAGGTGTTGGCGCCGGGCTTCTATGCTCAGCAAAACATCCGTACGCCGGTGAAAATCGCGATCTTCACGCTGATCGTCACCCAATTGCTCAATCTGGTATTCATCGGGCCGTTGGCGCACGCGGGGTTAGCCCTGGCCATCAGTGCTGGCGCCTGCATCAACGCGGGTTTGCTGTTCTATCAACTGCGTAAGCAGCAGATGTTCCAGCCGCAACCGGGCTGGGGCATGTTTGCGCTCAAGTTGCTGGTGGCGGTGGGCACTATGTCGGCAGTGCTATTGGGTTTGATGCACTTCATGCCAGCCTGGGACGAAGGGCATATGCTGGAGCGCTTCATGCGCCTCGGCTTGCTGGTGGTCGTCGGCGTTGTGGTTTACTTCGGCATGTTGCTGCTGCAAGGCTTCCGTCTGCGGGATTTCAATCGCAAGTCCCTGGGTTAGGGACTTTGCCGTAATAAAACGATTGTTTTATCGAATCGACCCATTTGGCCTGCGCTGTTGCCTGTCGTCCGGGGCCGGGTGTGGTTATAATCGACCACTTTATGAGCAAGAAGCGCGTTATGCAGCTGGTTCGAGGTCTCCACAACCTGCGCCCTGAGCATCGGGGCTGCGTCGCCACTATTGGCAACTTTGACGGTGTTCACCGTGGCCACCAGGCTATCCTGGCTCGGCTGCGCGAGCGAGCGGTCGAGTTGGGCGTGCCCAGCTGCGTGGTGATTTTTGAGCCACAGCCGCGGGAGTTTTTCACCCCGGAAACGGCACCGGCCCGACTGGCCCGCTTGCGCGACAAGCTTCAGCTGCTGGCTGAAGAGGGGGTGGACCGAGTCCTTTGCCTGGCCTTCAACCAGCGTTTGCAAAGTCTCAGCGCCGCCGAGTTCGTCGACCGTATCCTGGTGGATGGCCTGGGGGTGCAGCATTTGGAAGTTGGCGACGACTTCCGTTTCGGTTGCGACCGCGTAGGGGATTTCGATTTCCTGCAACACGCTGGCGTCAACCAGGGTTTTACCGTCGAAGCCGCGCAAACTGTCGAACTGGATGGCCTGCGCGTCAGCAGCACCCAGGTGCGTAATGCCCTGGCCGCTGCCGACTTTGCCTTGGCCGAGCGTCTGCTCGGTCGCCCGTTCCGCATTGCCGGGCGGGTACTGCACGGCCAGAAGCTGGCGCGCCAATTGGGCACGCCAACTGCCAACGTGCAACTCAAGCGCCGTCGTGTGCCGCTGACCGGCGTTTATCTGGTGAGTGTCGACATCGACGGCCAATCGTGGCCGGGAGTCGCCAATATAGGCGTCAGGCCCACGGTTGCAGGTGATGGCAAGGCCCACCTGGAAGTACACCTTTTGGATTTTGCCGGTGATCTGTATGACCGGCGTTTGACGGTGGTTTTCCACCAGAAGCTGCGTGAAGAGCAGCGTTTCGCCTCCCTTGAGGCGTTGAAAACGGCGATCAATGCGGATGTCGCCGCCGCCCGTGCACTAGCCGCACCTAGCGCCCATCGCTAACCGAAGAGCCTTAAATGACCGACTATAAAGCCACGCTAAACCTTCCGGACACCGCCTTCCCAATGAAGGCCGGCCTGCCACAGCGCGAACCACAGATCCTGCAGCGCTGGGACAGTATTGGCCTGTACGGAAAGTTGCGCGAGATTGGCAAGGATCGTCCGAAATTCGTCCTGCACGACGGCCCTCCTTATGCCAACGGCACGATTCACATCGGTCATGCGCTGAACAAGATTCTCAAGGACATGATCATCCGCTCGAAAACCCTTTCGGGTTTCGACGCACCTTATGTCCCGGGCTGGGACTGCCACGGCCTGCCGATCGAGCACAAAGTCGAAGTGACCCACGGCAAGAACCTGGGCGCGGATAAAACCCGCGAACTGTGCCGTGCCTACGCCACCGAGCAGATCGAAGGGCAGAAGTCCGAATTCATCCGTCTGGGTGTGCTGGGCGACTGGGCCAATCCGTACAAGACCATGGACTTCAAGAACGAGGCCGGTGAAATCCGCGCCTTGGCCGAAATCGTCAAGGGCGGCTTCGTGTTCAAGGGCCTCAAGCCCGTGAACTGGTGCTTCGACTGCGGTTCAGCCCTGGCCGAAGCGGAAGTCGAATACGAAGACAAGAAGTCCTCGACCATTGACGTCGCGTTCCCGATCGCCGACGACGCCAAACTGGCCGAGGCCTTCGGCCTGGCCAGCCTGAGCAAGCCCGCGGCCATCGTGATCTGGACCACCACCCCGTGGACCATTCCCGCCAACCAGGCGCTGAACGTGCACCCGGAGTTCACCTATGCCCTGGTGGACGTCGGTGATCGCCTGCTGGTGCTCGCTGAAGAAATGGTCGAGTCCTGCCTGGCCCGCTACGAACTGCAAGGTTCGGTGATCGCCACCACTACTGGCTCCGCGCTGGAACTGATCAATTTCCGTCACCCGTTCTACGACCGTTTGTCGCCGGTTTACCTGGCTGACTACGTTGAGCTGGGTTCGGGTACCGGTGTGGTTCACTGCTCCCCCGCCTATGGCGTGGACGACTTTGTGATCTGCAAGAAATACGGCTTGGTCAACGATGACATCATCAACCCGGTGCAGAGCAACGGTGTTTATGTGCCTTCGCTGGAGTTCTTCGGCGGTCAGTTCATCTTCAAGGCCGACAAAGCGATCATCGAGAAGCTGAGCGAGGTCGGTGCGCTCATGCAGACCGCTACCATCCAGCACAGCTACATGCACTGCTGGCGCCACAAGACCCCGCTGATCTACCGCGCCACCGCGCAGTGGTTCATCGGCATGGACAAAGAGCCGGTCAGCGGCGACACCCTGCGCGTGCGCTCGCTCAAAGCCATCGAAGACACCGGCTTCATCCCGGCCTGGGGCCAGGCACGTCTGCATTCGATGATCGCCAACCGTCCAGACTGGTGCATTTCCCGCCAGCGTAACTGGGGTGTGCCGATCCCGTTCTTCCTCAACAAGGAAAGCGGCGAGCTGCACCCACGTACCGTTGAGCTGATGGAAGTCGTGGCCCAGCGTGTTGAACAGGAAGGCATCGAAGCCTGGTTCAAGCTGGATGCCGCCGAGCTGTTGGGCGACGAGGCTCCGTTGTATGACAAGATCAGCGACACCCTCGACGTGTGGTTCGACTCGGGCACCACCCACTGGCACGTACTGCGCGGTTCGCACCCTATGGGGCACGAGACTGGCCCACGTGCCGACCTGTACCTGGAAGGTTCGGACCAACACCGTGGCTGGTTCCACTCGTCGTTGCTGACCGGCTGCGCGATCGACAACCACGCCCCGTACCGCGAGCTGCTGACCCATGGTTTCACCGTGGATGAAAACGGCCGCAAGATGTCCAAGTCCCTGGGCAACGTGATTGCGCCGCAAAAGGTCAATGACACCCTGGGCGCCGACATCATGCGTCTGTGGGTTGCCTCGACCGACTACTCGGGCGAAATGGCTGTGTCGGAGCAGATCCTGCAGCGCAGCGCCGATGCCTACCGCCGTATCCGTAATACCGCACGCTTCCTGCTGTCGAACCTGACCGGTTTCAACCCGGCTACCGACATCCTGCCGGCCGAGGACATGCTCGCCCTGGACCGTTGGGCCGTGGACCGTACCCTGTTGCTGCAGCGCGAACTGCAAGAGCACTACGGCGAATACCGCTTCTGGAACGTCTACTCGAAGATCCACAACTTCTGCGTGCAGGAGTTGGGCGGTTTCTACTTGGACATCATCAAGGACCGCCAGTACACCACCGGCGCGAACAGCAAGGCGCGCCGCTCGGCGCAGACCGCGCTGTATCACATCTCCGAAGCGCTGGTGCGCTGGATCGCACCGATCCTGGCCTTCACCGCCGATGAGCTGTGGGAGTACTTGCCGGGCGAGCGCAATGAGTCCGTGATGCTCAACACCTGGTACGAGGGCCTGACCGAACTGCCAGCCGACTTCGAACTGGGCCGCGAGTACTGGGAAGGCGTGATGGCCGTCAAGGTTGCGGTGAACAAGGAATTGGAAGTCCAGCGTGCGGCCAAGGCTGTCGGTGGCAACTTGCAAGCCGAAGTCACTCTGTTTGCCGAGGACGGCCTGACCGCCGACCTGGCCAAGCTGAGCAACGAGCTGCGCTTCGTGCTGATCACCTCGACAGCCAGCCTGGCTCCGTTTGCCCAGGCACCGGCAGACGCGGTGGCGACCGAAGTGCCGGGCCTCAAGCTCAAAGTGGTCAAGTCGGCCTTCCCCAAGTGCGCCCGTTGCTGGCACTGCCGTGAAGATGTCGGCGTGAACCCTGAGCATCCGGAAATTTGCGGTCGTTGCGTCGACAATATCAGCGGTGCTGGTGAGGTTCGCCACTATGCCTAACACCAGCCGTTTCGGACGTCTGGGCTGGCTCGTATTGAGCGTGCTGGTCCTGGTCATTGATCAGGTCAGCAAGGCTCACTTCGAGGGTGCTCTGGAAATGTTCCAGCAGATCGTGGTGATCCCGGATTACTTCAGCTGGACATTGGCCTACAACACCGGCGCCGCCTTCAGCTTCCTCGCTGACAGCGGCGGCTGGCAGCGCTGGCTGTTCGCCCTGATCGCCGTGGTGGTCAGTGCGGTGCTGGTGGTCTGGCTCAAGCGTCTGGGCCGCGATGACACCTGGCTCGCCATCGCCTTGGCGTTGGTGCTGGGCGGTGCATTGGGTAACCTGTACGACCGCATTGTCTTGGGCCATGTGATCGACTTCATTCTGGTGCATTGGCAGAACCGCTGGTATTTCCCGGCGTTCAACTTTGCCGACAGCGCCATCACCGTCGGTGCAATCATGCTGGCGTTGGACATGTTCAAAAGTAAGAAAACCGGAGAGACCGTCAATGACTGATCAGGTATTGGCTGAGCAACGTATCGGCCAGAACACGGAAGTCACTTTGCATTTCGCATTGCGCCTGGAGAATGGCGACACGGTCGACAGCACGTTCGACAAAGCCCCAGCGACCTTCAAGGTCGGCGATGGCAACCTGCTGCCGGGTTTCGAGGCGGCTCTGTTCGGCTTCAAGGCCGGCGACAAGCGTAACCTGCAGATCTTGCCGGAAAATGCCTTTGGCCAGCCCAACCCGCAGAACGTACAGATCATCCCGCGTTCGCAGTTCGAAGGCATGGATCTGTCGGAAGGCTTGCTGGTGATCTTCAATGATGCGGCGAATACCGAGCTGCCTGGCGTGGTCAAGGCCTTCGATGACACGCAAGTGACCATCGACTTCAACCACCCGTTGGCCGGTAAAATCTTGACGTTTGACGTTGAAATCATCGACGTTAAAGCGCTCTGATCAACGAAACCGGCTCCTGTGAGGGCTGGCTTGTGTGGGAGTAGGCTTGCCTGCGATAGCATCCCCGGTGTAGCTGATACACCGAGTTGTTCGCATCGCAGGCAAGCCAGCTCCCACAAGGTCCAATTTCTTGCCGAGCAAGACACGAGGCACAGCATGCAAATCAAACTCGCCAACCCCCGTGGCTTCTGCGCCGGCGTGGACCGGGCGATCGAAATCGTCAATCGCGCCCTGGAAGTCTTCGGGCCACCGATCTACGTGCGCCATGAAGTCGTCCACAACAAATTCGTGGTCGAAGACCTGCGCGCACGCGGTGCGATCTTTGTCGAAGAACTCGACCAAGTGCCGGACGACGTTATCGTCATCTTCAGCGCCCATGGTGTTTCCCAGGCCGTGCGTACCGAAGCTGCCGGCCGTGGCCTGAAAGTGTTCGACGCTACCTGCCCATTGGTCACCAAGGTGCATATCGAAGTCGCTCGCTACAGTCGCGACGGTCGTGAATGCATCCTGATCGGCCACGCCGGCCATCCGGAAGTCGAAGGCACCATGGGTCAATACGATGCCAGTAATGGCGGGGCAATCTACCTGGTGGAAGACGAAAAAGACGTCGCCAACTTGCAGGTACACAACCCTGAGCGTTTGGCCTTCGTGACGCAGACTACCTTGTCGATGGACGACACCAGCCGCGTTATCGATGCCTTGCGCACGCGATTCCCGGCCATTGGCGGCCCGCGCAAGGATGACATCTGCTACGCCACGCAAAACCGCCAGGACGCGGTCAAGCAATTGGCCAACGAGTGCGACGTGGTACTGGTGGTCGGCAGCCCGAACAGTTCCAACTCCAACCGCCTGCGTGAGCTGGCTGAACGCATGGCTACGCCCGCCTACCTGATCGACGGCGCCGAAGACATGCAGCGCAGTTGGTTCGATGGTGTTGAGCGTATCGGGATCACGGCGGGTGCCTCGGCCCCGGAAGTCCTGGTGCGCGGCGTAATCCAGCAGTTGCAGGCTTGGGGTGCTACCGGTGCCGATGAACTGGCCGGTCGCGAAGAAAACATCACGTTCTCGGTGCCCAAGGAACTGCGGGTTCGCTCGCTGCTCTGAGCCACGATGTGCTAGCCCCGGCATAATGCCTGCTCGGTTTTATCACTGCGCAGGCTGATGCGACCGCTGGGGGCCAGCACGACCTGATACAGGCTTTGTGCCTGATCCATGCCGCATATGTGAACGGTGCCGGCCCGGAAGCCTCCTCCTGTAAAAATCGGCTCACCCAGCCCGCTGAAGCGCACCAGGCTTTTGACCGGCCCGTTACCTACAATGGTTATGTGCCCGCTGTCTTGTCTCTCCAGCAGTACCGGGTTGTCATCGTCCATATGACCACGCCCACTGACATCCTCGATGACTCGCCAGCCTTGGCTCCAATCGTCCTCCGATGCATGAATGACCACGTCGCGGTTGCGTGCGAGTGCTTCATTGCGTGCGAAGCGCAGGCCGTCCGCTAGCGAGTTTGCTGCGCTGCGTTGCTGGTGTGCCTCAAGTAACCCTTTGAAGTTGGGCGCTGCCAGATGCGCCAGGATGCCGCTCACCATCAGGCCCAGTAACAGCTCGAGCAGGGTAAAGCCTCGTTCTTTCATATGCCGTCCCTCCGTGGACGCCGCCGCTGATTCGGCGGGTAATGATAGGTATAGCTACCGGCTGCGAGGGTTGAATGATGGCCTTTGTGTCCAAAGTATTTCCCTTTGTTCCTAGAGCGGCATTGGTTAAAAACCGGCGCTAGTCTTGGGCCACGCGTAGGTTTTTCCTGCTTTTTTCGGCCCTCGACATGGATGACGATGGTAATGCTTGCCCGTACAGACACGTTTTTTCTACGCACCTTCCGGTGGCGCCAAACCGGCATGACGCTGATCGAGGTGCTGGTGGCGGTATTGATATTGGCCGTTGGTTTGTTGGGAGCCTCGGCAATCCAACTCAATGCGCTCAAACACACCGAAAGTGCCAGGATGACCAGCCAGGCCAGCTTCATTGCCTACGATATGCTCGACCGAATTCGCGCTAATGCAGGCGTTGACTATTCATGGGGGCGGGCCGAGCAAGGGCCACCCAGCACCCCGACCTCCAGTGTCCGTGACCTGGACCTGCATGACTTCGAAGCCAATATCATCGGCTTCGCGGGTCCAGATGCCAAAGGGGCCGTGTCGGTCAGGGGGCATGAAGTCACCGTCAGCATCAGTTGGCAGGGTGCCAGGAGCGCAGGCGGCCCGGGGGAAACAGAGACCTTCACACTTACCAGCCGCGTTGCTGATGAGCCGGGAGCGTCGCAATGAATCGCCTTGCACGTGGTTTCAGCCTGGTTGAAATGCTGTTGGCGTTATCCGTTGGGCTGCTGTTGGTACTGGGTGGGAGCCAGGTGGTGATCAGCACACGAATGACGTACGCCAGCCAGCAGGCTGCGATGGTCCTGCAGGACGATGCACGATTTGTCCTGGGCAAGATGACGCAGGATATTCGTCTGGCAGGCATGTTTGGATGTTTGGCCGTTCCATTTATCGATGACGCTCCAGCCATCTTCGAGCGACCAGTGGGTTGGAATATGTCGGGAAGTGCAATGGCACTGACATTGGTCACTGCGGATGTCAGTGGAGGCAAGCCTGATTGGACGGTGGTGTCCGACTGCAAGACGGCAGCCCAAGCGTACCTCGGAACACCGCCCGGGACGACGCCTGGACAGGTCCGCTTTGCGCTGCGCCAACTCACCTACACCTATGAATCAGGCCAACTGAAAGTCAGCACTCCGGCGGCGCCGGCCAAGGCGGTACTGATCGATAACGTTCGAACGTTCGACATCAGCTTTGGCATGGCGGCCAAGGCGACATCAGCAGGTGTGGTGCGTTACGACAAGAACCCGGCCGATGAATCGTTGATACGCAGTGTGCGCATTCTCATGACGTTGCAAGATCCGACGGGGCGTGTGAAGGATCAGACCTACAGCGTCGTGGCGGCGCTGCGAAACCGTCTGGGGTAGGGCCATGGGGAGGATAAGTGATGGTAGTCATTTAAGTCAGGCGGGGATGGTGTTGCTGATCAGCCTGGTCCTCCTGTTGTTGTTATCACTGGTTGGCTTGTCATCGATGCAAGGTGCGATATCCCAGCAAAAAGTCGCTGGCAGCTTGTGGCACCGCAACCAATCTTTTCAGCGCGGCGAAAGCGGTCTCAGGTTAGGGGAGTCCGCTGTAAGGCGGGATAGCAGTGCGCTGCCCGAATGCCACTCAATAACGACCTGCGCGCCACCTGAAGAGGCATTTTTGCTGATAGGTGCCGGGAAGAATCCTGTCTCGGCAGTCACCTGGGTTGCCTTGAACGGCGGGTTCTATGGCATTCAATCCATAGGCAGCGGGTTGGGGCTGATGCATTTGCCGCCGCAAACCTCGGCGCAGCTGTTTCGGGTGACGGCTGTCGGGCTGGGTGGCCAATCGCGCACGGTGCTGGAAAGCGTATATGCGCGAGTGGAGGAAGGAGGGCGCGTGTGGTTTCAACGAATCCTATGGCGACAACTTCAATAAGGCGCAATCGAATGGGCATGGATAGCCAGGGTTTTACCCTGATCGAGTTACTGGTCGCCGTGGCGATCATTGCAGTATTGGCGGGTATCGCTTACCCCGGATATACCGGGCATGTAAAAAAGGTTTATCGCGGGCAAATCGCCGCGTTGTTGACCGAACAAGCCCAGCACCTGGAGCGTTTTTATACCAGGAACGGTACTTTTATTGATGCAGAGGGCGTCAGTGCGGGCAATGATCACTATAGAATCAGTGCTGTATTGAACCCCCAGGATTTTGACCTGCTGGCCACGCCTGCTGCCGACTCGGTCATGGCGGGCGACGCGTGCGGTGAATTCAGCTTGAACAGCACGGGGGTGCGAAGCAATCCGGGAGCCCTTCCGGAGATGTCGCGCAAGGCGTGCTGGGGGCAATGATGAGAGTGCTGGATGAATGGGCGCCGTGTGCGCCCGTCCCTTTATATCGGCTGGATCAAATGATGGCGAAGCAACAGCGAGTAGTGATTGTCGGCGGCGGAGTAATCGGGTTGTTGACGGCGTACAACCTGGCCACCCAAGGGCAGGCTGTCGTGCTGCTGGAGCGTGCGGGGCTTGGACAAGAGTCTTCGTGGGCCGGTGGTGGGATTGTTTCGCCGTTGTACCCGTGGCGCTATAGCCCGGCGGTCACTGCTTTGGCCCATTGGTCCCAGGATTTTTACCCACATCTGGCGCAACGGCTGTTTGCTGCCACGGGTGTCGATCCTGAAGTTCATACCACGGGCTTGTACTGGCTCGATCTGGAAGATGAGGCCGAGGCGTTGGCCTGGGCGGCACGTGAGGGGCGGCCTCTGAGCAAAGTGGATGTGTCGGCTGCGCATGATGCAGTGCCGGTGCTGGGGGGCGGTTATTCCCAAGCCATCTACATGGCCAATGTCGCCAATGTGCGTAACCCACGGTTGGTCAAGTCCTTGAGAGCGGCGTTGCTGGCATTGCCCAATGTGACGGTTCACGAGCAGTGCGAAGTCGCAGGCTTTGTCCTGGAGGGCGACGTCGTGGTGGGCGTCGAAACGGCGGCGGGGCGAGTTCTCGGAGATCAGGTCGTGCTCGCGGCAGGAGCCTGGAGTGGGGCGTTATTGGGGACACTGGGTTTGGCATTGCCCGTTGAACCCGTCAAAGGTCAGATGATCTTGTACAAATGTGCCTCGGAATTTCTGCCGAGCATGGTCCTGGCAAAAGGGCGCTATGCGATCCCGCGCCGTGACGGGCACATATTGATTGGCAGCACGCTGGAGCATGAAGGGTTCGACAAGACGCCGACAGAAACGGCCTTGGAAAGCCTCAAGGCTTCAGCTGTGGAGTTGATTCCCGGGCTGGCCGACGCTGAAGTGGTGGGTCACTGGGCGGGGTTGCGGCCCGGCTCGCCGGAAGGTATTCCCTATATCGGCGAGGTTCCCGGTTTTAAAGGGTTGTGGCTCAATTGTGGGCATTACCGCAATGGCTTGGTGCTCGCGCCGGCGTCCTGCCAGTTATTCACTGACTTGCTGCTGGGGCGTGCACCCATTATCGACCCGACGTCTTACGCGCCTGCTGGTCGCCTCAGCGCTGGATAGACTTCGGGCCTTGTTCCAGGTGCGCCTGGGTGCAGTACCACTCTTGACGTGAGCTGAGTGCGCGATTCTGCGGCAGGTGTACACCGCAGTGGGCGCAACGCACCATCGGGGTGGCATCGGGCTCACGGGACCGTTGCTGATGAGCGCCTGGGCTTTTGAATTTGCGCCAGAACCATACTGCGGCAGCAATGACGGCAATCCAGAACAGTAGACGAACCATGGTAAGCAGCTTCTCGACAAGGAATGCGCCAGTTTAGCCAAGGACTTGGCAGGCGCACAGCGCAATAATGCTTGCCCACAAAAAAGGGAGCCCAGAGGGCTCCCTTTTTATATTGCCTGGACCAATCAGTCGAAGATGCCGAAGGTCATGTAGCTGAACCACGAACGGTCTTCGTTGTTACCGAGGGCCTGTGGTGCCTGCTCTTCGATCACATCGCCGTTTTCGTCGTGAGGCTTGAGTTCCGAAGGAATGGCTTCTTTCGCGTCCTGGAACTGCTTCATCACGTCCTGGTTGGCGCGGGTTTCGCCTGGTGGCAGTGGTGGACGGGATTCGATCAAGCCCAAGGTGTACTTGCTCAGCCACGAACGGTTATCCGCTTCGGCGACCTGAGGCACGAACTGGCCGTCTTTCAAGCTTGGGTGGTCCGGGTAGTTGAGCTTCAGGGTTTCCAGGCTGGTGCTCGCCAGGGCGTCCAGGTGCAGGCGCTGGTAAGCCTCGGTCATCACGGCAAGGCCGTCACCCACGGATGGGGTTTCCTGGAAGTTTTCCACTACGTAGCGGCCACGGTTGGCGGCGGCCACGTATGCCTGACGGGTCAGGTAGTAGTGGGCCACGTGGATCTCGTAGGAAGCCAGCAGGTTACGCAGGTAGATCATGCGTTGCTTGGCATCCGGCGCATAGCGGCTGTTGGGGTAGCGGCTGGTCAGCTGGGCGAACTCGTTGTAGGAGTCGCGGGCGGCACCCGGATCACGCTTGGTCATGTCCAGCGGCAGGAAGCGCGCCAGCAGGCCCACGTCCTGGTCGAACGAGGTCAGGCCCTTCATGTAGTAGGCGTAGTCCACGTTCGGGTGCTGGGGGTGCAGGCGGATAAAACGCTCGGCGGCGGACTTGGCAGCTTCCGGTTCGGCGTTCTTGTAGTTGGCGTAGATCAGTTCGAGCTGGGCCTGGTCGGCGTAGCGTCCGAACGGATAGCGCGACTCCAGGGCCTTCAGCTTAGCCGTGGCGCTGGTGTAGCTATTATTGTCCAAGTCTTTCTGAGCTTGCTGGTAAAGCTCGACTTCGCTCAGGTTTTCGTCGACGACGTCCTTTGTTGACGAGCAAGCAGCAGTCATGGCGAGGATGGCGATCAGCAGCAGGTGTTTCACTTGCATGGCGGCTTGCGTCCCTATGACGGCCGCTGTCTTGGGCGGGGCCGTCCTGTTATGATGAGCGCCCCGTTGAAAGCCTCGGGGCAAAAGACGCCGTATTTAACCACAAGCGCGCAGCCGAAACCAAAGGCTGTGCCACGCCTAGTCTGAGCATGTCCGATAAAATTGAACTTCGCGCAGAGGTGCCGTCCGAATTGGGCGGCCAACGCCTCGATCAAGTCGCCGCACAATTATTCGCTGAGCACTCGCGCTCGCGCCTTTCCGCCTGGATCAAAGACGGCCGCCTGACTGTGGATGGAGCGGTTATCCGCCCGCGAGACATAGTCCATGGCGGTGCGATTCTTGAGCTGACTGCCGAGCAGGAAGCCCAGGGAGAATGGGTTGCCCAGGACATCGAGCTGGATATCGTCTATGAAGACGATGACATCCTGGTCATCAACAAACCCGCAGGCCTGGTGGTTCACCCGGCAGCCGGGCATGCTGATGGCACCTTGCTCAATGCCCTGTTGCACCACGTGCCGGACATCATCAATGTCCCGCGCTGCGGTATCGTGCACCGTCTGGACAAGGACACCACCGGCTTGATGGTGGTGGCCAAGACCATTCAGGCGCAGACGCAGTTGGTCACACAGTTGCAGAGCCGCAGCGTCAGCCGGATCTACGAGTGCATCGTGATCGGCGTCGTGGTGGCGGGTGGCAAGATCAACGCCCCAATCGGCCGTCACGGCCAGCAGCGCCAGCGCATGGCGGTGATGGAAGGCGGCAAGCAGGCCGTGAGCCACTATCGTGTGCTCGAACGTTTCCGCTCCCACACCCACGTGCGGGTCAAGCTGGAAACCGGCCGTACCCACCAGATTCGCGTGCACATGGCCCACATCAACTTCCCGTTGGTCGGAGATCCTGCCTACGGTGGTCGCTTCCGTATTCCTCCGGCGGCCAGTGCAACCATGGTCGAGTCGTTGAAAAACTTCCCGCGCCAGGCGCTGCATGCACGCTTCCTGGAGCTGGACCATCCGACGAGCGGTAAGCGCATGAGCTGGGAATCGCCTCTGCCAGATGACTTGGTCTGGTTGTTGTCGCTGCTCAAGCAAGACCGTGAGGCGTTTATCGGATGAGTGACTGGCTGATTCCTGACTGGCCCGCGCCGGCTCGGGTAAAAGCCTGCGTCACCACCCGTGCGGGCGGCGTCAGCCTGGTGCCGTTCGACAGCCTCAACCTGGGCGATCATGTCGAGGATTGCCTTGAGGCGGTCCTTGAAAACCGTCGCCTTCTCACCGATGCGTTTGATATCCAGCCGGCCTGGCTGCGCCAAGTTCACGGGGTGAGCGTGGTAGAGGCTGATCCAAGCCGAATCGTTGAGGCCGATGGCAGTTGGACCCGTACTCCGGGCATTGCCTGCACCTCAATGACTGCTGACTGTCTGCCTGCGTTGTTCTGCAACCGTGCCGGCACTCGTGTCGCGGCGGCCCATGCTGGTTGGCGTGGTTTGGCGGCAGGGGTGCTGGAAGCGGCGTTCGAAAGCCTGGATACCGAACCTGGCGAGGTTCTGGTCTGGCTCGGCCCGGCTATTGGTCCACAGGCCTTTGAAGTTGGCCCGGAAGTGCGTGAAGCCTTCATTCAGCAATTGCCCATCACCGCCGAAGCCTTTTTGCCCAGCCGCAATCCGGGCAAGTTCATGGCCGACATTTATAAGCTGGCGCGCTTGCGCCTTGCCGCACGCGGTGTCACTGCTGTTTATGGTGGTGGTTTCTGCACTGTGACCGATCCACGCTTCTTTTCTTACCGCCGCAGTCCGCGCACTGGTCGGTTTGCCTCCCTTATCTGGCTTGACCGCTAGACTCTTCTGACTTGGGTCAACTGCCCGACGCTTGAAACTTCCAGAATCCACCCCATCTATAAGGGTATCTGGCAGGTTTCTTCAATCAGGATGTTTTCATAGCTCCGGCCTGCTCAAAAG
>NZ_JBOICG010000202.1:0-4966 GCF_050739995.1 Pseudomonas sp.
CGGTACATCAGCTACACATTAAGTGACTGATATTCCTCATTCGCGAGCAAGCCCGCTCCCACACTTGAATCTGTGCTTGGCCGTTAACTTTGCGGGGTTTGCTCGGCCAAGGCTACGGCACGGAACATCGCGCGGCGCTTGTTCAGGGTTTCTTCCCACTCCAGGGCCGGCACCGAGTCAGCCACAATCCCGCCACCTGCTTGCACATGCAGTTCGCCATCTTTGATCACCGCCGTGCGGATCGCAATCGCGGTGTCCATGTTGCCGTTCCAGGCAAAATAACCCACCGCACCCCCGTAGACGCCACGCTTGACTGGCTCCAGCTCGTCGATGATCTCCATCGCACGGATCTTCGGCGCCCCCGACAAAGTGCCCGCTGGCAGGATCGCCCGTAATGCGTCCATCGCGGTCAAGCCGGCCTTCAACTCACCGGTGACGTTGGAGACGATGTGCATCACGTTGGAATAACGCTCGATCACCATTTTCTCGGTCAATTTCACCGAACCGATTTCCGAGACACGCCCGGTATCGTTGCGGCCCAGGTCGATGAGCATCAGGTGCTCGGCGATTTCCTTGTCGTCGCTCAGCAGATCTTCTTCCAGCGCCAGATCCGCTTCTTCGGTCGCGCCACGCGGGCGCGTGCCGGCAATGGGGCGCACGGTGATCAGGTTGTCCTCAACCCGCACCAATACTTCCGGCGAACTGCCCACCACATGGAAGTCACCAAAGTTGAAGAAGTACATGTACGGCGTCGGGTTGAAACAGCGCAGTGCGCGATACAGATCGATCGGCGCGGCCTTGAAATCGATAGACATACGTTGCGACGGCACCACCTGCATGCAGTCGCCGGCGAGGATGTATTCCTTGATGGTGTCGACTGCGCGCTCGTAGTCATGCTGGGTAAAGCTGGAACGGAACACTGGGTCGGCGGCCGGCGGGCGGCTGAGGTCCAGGCCACGACGCGGGGTGATCGGTTGACGCAGTTTTTCCAGCAAGGCTTCGAGGCTGGCCTGGCCTTGTTCGAACGCGTCCGCCTGGGACGGGTCTGCCAGGACGATCGCATGCATCTTGCCAGCGAGGTTGTCGAACACCACCACGGCATCGGAGACCATCAGCAGAATGTCTGGCACGCCCAGAGGGTCCGGGTTCGGGCATTTACCCAAGCGCTTTTCCACATAACGCACGCAGTCGTAGCCGAAGTAACCCACCAGGCCGCCGTTGAATCGCGGCAGGCCGGGAATGGTCGGCACGTTGTAGCGCGCCTTAAAGGACTCGACGAAGGCCAGCGGGTCTTCCACGTCGTGGCTTTCGATCTCGACGCCATCATGGGTGATGCTCACCTGATGGTCGTGTACCCGCAGCACGGTGCGGCACGGCAGGCCGATGATCGAATAACGGCCCCATTTCTCGCCGCCCTGCACCGATTCGAGCAGGTAGGAGTTAGGCTCGTCAGCCAGTTTCAGGTAGATCGACAACGGCGTGTCGAAGTCCGCCAGGGTTTCGCGGGCCATGGGAATACGGTTATAGCCGGCAGCGGCCAAACGCAGGAATTCTTCGCGGATCATGAGGTGCCTCGTGGCTTGAGGAGCTAACAGTCAGGTATGCAAACGTGCCGCAGCGCGCGGCGAGGATCAGTCAGGCGCGCCAACGCCAGCGGGCCAGGGCCTTGATGACTTTCATCCAGAGTTTGCGAGTGACCACCACGATGGAATTTCCAGAAGGGGTTGAATCAATGTCGGGCAACGTTATCTCAGCGCCCGCTTCCAAGCAACCGGGGATTAGCCGTCGCAGGTCATCAATCACCAGCGCCGGAGACTCTTCGGCAATCGGCCGGCCATGGTTGTAGCCATAGCTCAACGCCACACACTGCACGCCTGCTGCTTTCGCCGCCAACACGTCACTGCGCGAATCGCCGACAAACAACGACTGGGACGCCGGGATATTGGCCATTTTCATCACGAAAAACAGCGCCGCCGGGTCGGGTTTCTTCTGCGGCAGGGTATCGCCGCCGATGATCCAGCGGAAATAGCGGCCGATTTTCATCTCATCCAACAGGGGCGCGACGAAGCGCTCCGGCTTGTTGGTGATCAGCGCCATTTCCACACCCTGCTTGCTCAGCCACTTGAGGGTGTCGCGCACGCCTGGATAAACCACGGTCAGCTCGTGGCTGCTTTCATAGGCGGCGTTGAACAGCTCCAGCGCATGTTCGGCCTCGACTTCATCCACACCGTCGGCGTCCATGTGATTGGCCAAGGCCCGGCGCACCAGCATCTGCGCGCCATTGCCGACCCACTCACGCACTGCCTCGATCCCGGCAGGCTTGCGCCCCAGCTTGAGCAGCATCTCGTCCACCGCCGCCGCCAGGTCAGGCACCGAGTCGATCAAGGTACCGTCCAGATCGAACATCACCAGCCGTGGCAGTTTGCCGGGGAATAGCTGCTCAAAGCCGCTCATGGACGCGCCAGCGCCAGTTCGGCCCGCATTTTGTCGATGACTTCCTGATAGTCGGGAGCGTTGAAGATCGCCGAACCGGCCACAAAGGTGTCGGCACCTGCGGCGGCGATTTCACGGATGTTATTGACGTTGACCCCACCGTCGATTTCCAGGCGGATATCACGGCCCGAGGCATCGATCAGCGCGCGGGCTTCGCGCAGCTTGTTCAGGGTGCCAGGAATGAACTTCTGCCCACCGAAGCCAGGGTTGACGCTCATCAGCAAGATCATGTCGACCTTGTCCATCACGTACTCAAGCACGCTCAGCGGGGTGGCAGGGTTGAATACCAGGCCGGCCTTGCAGCCGCCTTCGTGGATCAGTTGCAGGGTACGGTCGACGTGCAGCGAGGCTTCCGGGTGGAAGGTAATGTAGGTCGCGCCGGCTTCGACGAAGTCGCCGATGATGCGGTCTACCGGGCTGACCATCAGATGCGCATCGATCGGCGCGGTGATGCCGTACTTGCGCAGCGCCGCGCAGACCATCGGGCCGATGGTCAGGTTGGGCACGTAGTGGTTGTCCATGACATCGAAGTGCACGAAGTCCGCACCGGCGGCCAATACCTTGTCCACTTCCTCACCCAGTCGGGCGAAGTCGGCGGAGAGAATCGATGGAGCAATTACGAAGGGCTGCATGACGCACCTTTTTTGAACTAAATCACGATGGCGCGCATTGTATACCTCATGCTTTGCCGCGCGCACCGTGACCTAGCTCAATGGCTAGTACGCCGCCCGGTAGATTTTCTCGATATCCGCCACACTGAGCTTGCGCGGATTGTTGCGCATCAGCCGCTCAATGCCTGCCGCCTCCGTGGCCATGGCCGGGATCGCGTCCTCGGGAACCCCGAAGCTGCGCAGGCCCGCCGGGATCTCCACTGCGGCACACAGTCGCGTCATCGCCTCGACGGCTTGGTCGGCGGCCTCCACCACACTTAACCCCGCGGTATTCACGCCCATGGCCTGGGCAATGTCGCGCATGCGCTCGACACAGGCCAACTTGTTCCACTGCATCACGTAGGGCAGCAACAACGCATTACTCACGCCATGCCCGATATGGAAGCGTCCACCCAACGGGTACGCCAAGGCATGCACCGCCCCCACTCCAGCGTTCCCGAACGCCATGCCCGCCATCAAGCTGGCGGTGGCCATGTCGTCACGGGCTTGAATGTGCCCCGGGTTGGCGTAGGCCTTGGGCAACGCGTTGGCAATCAGCTTGATCGCACCGATGGCCAAGGCATCCGTGATCGGCGAGGCATTCAGCGACAGGTAGGACTCGACGGCATGCACCAACGCATCCACGCCACTGGCGGCGGTGACACTGCGTGGGCAGGTGAGGGTCATTTGCGGGCTGATCAGTGCGACATCCGGCAGCAGGTAATCGCTGACGATGCCTTTTTTCAGTTGCGCGCTCTTATCCGAGAGGATCGCCACATTGGTCACCTCCGAGCCAGTGCCGGCGGTGGTCGGGATGGCGATCAGCGGCGGCCCCTTGCGCGGCACCTGGTCGACACCGAACAGATCTGCCAGGGCACCGTGGTAACCGGCATAGGCCGCGACGCTTTTGGCGATATCGATGGCACTGCCGCCACCCAGACCGATCAGCCCGTCATGCCCGCCTTCGCGGTACACGCGCATGCAGTCTTCAACAATGGCGATTTCCGGGTCGGGCAGAACGCGGTCAAAAATTTCATAACTGCGCTCGCCCAGATGCTCCAACGCCAGTGCCACCGTGCCGGAGTCGACCAACGCGGCATCGGTGACGATCAGCGGGTTATCCACATCCAGGCGCGTGAGTTCAAAAGCGAGTTGTTCGATGGCGCCTGCACCAGTCAGCAGTTTGTGGGCGATCTTGAATGAGGAAGTACTCATGTGCGTGGCCTCTTATTCAGAAATGGGCTGGCACAAGCGTAGCTCGGGATTGCGGTTTGCCCATCATTCACGCCCCCAATGACACGACCATCAAGGCATCGCCCGAACCGCCGATAACCCGTCACTGACAAACAATGACCAACCTATTAGGCTGCTGGAATCATTTCTGGCTGGGAATCAACGATGCCACCTTTCCACCGCTCGACACTGGCAACCTTGTGCCTGTCGCTGCTACTGACCAGTACCTTTTTCGTTCAGGCCGCCGACGCCCCCGCGCCTGCTGCCGAAAAACCCGTCGAGCGCCAACCGCTGCCCGAGCGCAGCCAAGCAGAAGCCAGCGCCCTGGAGCGCAATATTCCGCAGCACGAACAGCAACAGTTGCAGGCCGGCAGCGATTCATTCCTGGCCTTGTGGAAACCCGCCAACAGCGCCGAACCGGAAGGTGTGGTGATTATCGTCCCCGGCACCGGGGAAAATGCAGACTGGCCGCAAGCAATCGGACCATTGCGCCGCAAACTGCCCGATGCCAACTGGGGCAGCCTCAGCCTAACGCTACCCGACGTAAGCATGGACACCCTGCCGCCTCGGGTGATCGAAGCGCCTAAAGC
>NZ_JBOICG010000203.1:0-11562 GCF_050739995.1 Pseudomonas sp.
GTTGCGCCATGAGCCCCACGAGATATTCGGCTGCCTGTTTCTCGACTCAAAGCATCGAGTACTGGGTTTCGAGGCGTTATGCGAGGGCACCATAGACACGGCGATCGTCTACCCTCGGCAAGTGGTCAAGCGTGCACTGGCGTACAACGCGGCGGCGTTGATCCTCTGCCACAACCATCCATCCGGGAGTGTGGAGCCCAGTGCAGCTGATCGAAAATTGACCAAGTTGCTGCAAAAGGCTCTGGAAGTGGTGGATGTACGGGTGTTGGATCACATCATCGTGGGGGATGGTGACCCGCTGTCCATGGCCGAATATGGTTGGATGTAAGGTTCAGGGTTTTATGCTGACCTTGGAGTAGTCCTGGCGCCCAAACGGACTCACCTGATACCCCTCGACATTCTTGCGTGCCAGGGCAAATGCCGTCGGATGCGCCAGCGGCAACCACAACGCCTGCTGCTGGATCTGCGTCTGGGCCTGTTGATACAACTTGCTGCGTACCCCTTGCTCGCTGGTGGTCTTGCCGGCGCTGATCAGTTTGTCCAGCGCTGGGTCGCAGTAGCGGGCGAAGTTCGTACCGGACTTCACTGCTGCACACGAGAACTGAGGGGTCAGAAAGTTATCCGGGTCGCCGTTGTCGCCGGCCCAGCCCATGAACAACAGATCGTGCTCACCGGCCTTGGCGCGGCGAATCAACTCGCCCCACTCGATCACCCGGATTTCGGCCTGGATACCGACCTTCGCCAGGTCCGCCTGCAGCAATTGTGCGCCGAGGTTCGGGTTGGGATTCAGCAGGCTGCCGGTTGGGCGTGTCCAAATGGTGGTCTTGAAACCGTCCTTGAGGCCTGCGCGTGCCAACAATGCCTTGGATTTGGCAAGGTCCTGTGGATAACCCGGTAGCTCCTTGGCATAGCTCCACGTGTTCGGTGGATAAATGCCATTGGCCGCTTCGGCGGTGCCCTCGAATACGGCCTTGAGGTAGCTGCCCTTGTCAAAGGCCAGGTTGATTGCCTGACGCACTTCGGGCTTGTCCAGCGGTGGGTGCTGGCTGTTGATGGCAACGAATGCGGTCATGAAAGCGGCGGTCTTCTCCACCTTCAGCGCCGCGTCCTTCTCTGCTTCGCCCACATCCAGAGGTTTGGGCGACAGGGCGATCTGGCACTCATCGCGGTGCAGTTTCTGCAGGCGTACGTTGGCGTCCGGGGTGATGGCGAAGATCAAGTTATCCACAGCCGGCTTGCCCGCAAAGTAGTCCGGGTTGGCCTTGTAACGCACCACGGCATCTTTTTGGAAGCGCACGAACACAAACGGGCCAGTGCCTATTGGCTGGCTGTTGAGTTTCTCCGGTGTACCGGCCTTGAGCAGTTTGTCGGCATATTCCGCTGGATAGATCGATGCGAACCCCATGCTCAATGCCGCGAGGAAGGTGGAGTCGGCGTGGTCGAGAGTGAAACGCACGGTCAGCGGGTCAAGGGCGTCGATTTTTTTGACCAGCGTGGGCAATTGCAGTGACTGCGCATGGGGGAAGCCGCTTTGGGCGACCTGGTGCCATGGGTTGGCCGGGTCGAGCATGCGTTCGAAGCTGAAACGCACGTCCTCCGCCGTCAGGGTACGGCTTGGGGTGAAATACTCGGTGCGATGAAATTTCACGTCCGGGTGCAGCTTGAACGTGTATGTCAGGCCATCCGGGGACACTTCCCAACTGTCTGCCAGGCTTGGCACCAGCTTGCCGCTGACTGCATCGTAGTCCACCAGGCGATTCATCAGTACGTCGGCTGAGGCGTTGGTGGTGGTCAGCGAGTTGTACTGCACCACATCGAACCCTTCAGGGCTGGCTTCGGTGCAAACACTCAAGCTGGTGGCGGCAACGGCCAGCGGCGCAATAAATAGAGGGGCTAGCAATAGCGGTAGGGCAGCGAGGCGCATATTCGGTTTCCTGTGCAGATCGAAGGCCCATCTGCGAGTGCAGTCTGGAAAAAAGCCTACCGTAGTGGTCTGCCGGATAAATGACTAGCCCATTTTTGCCTGTGCTTTTGCCGCAAATGCTGTTTTGATGGCGCCTCGGCGCATTTCGCAGTGCAGCTCACCGGCACGCGGGCGTTGTAAATCATTTTGTGCGACGAGCGGTCGGCTATTGCAGCGGCCCCTGCTGGCAACGGTTCAGGCGTCCGATGCCAAGATTTAAGTCGGTAAAAACGCACGGGCTGTTGTTGTGCTGGGGTCTTTCTGGTATAAAGCAGCGCTCTTTTCTAGGGGCCCGGTTCCTTCGTTTGTAGGTGTAGCCGGTAAGACCCTAAAGAAACGCGGCGCCTGGCGCCAAATGACTGAGAGATTAAGCGGCCAACCCATGCCGGGTTGGGCATGTGGTTTTAGAGGGCTGAGGCATGTCGAGAGTCTGTCAAGTTACCGGTAAGGGTCCGGTGACTGGGAATAACATTTCCCACGCAAATAACAAAACCCGTCGTCGTTTCCTGCCGAACCTGCAGCATCACCGCTTCTGGGTTGAAGAAGAGAAACGTTTCGTCCGTCTGCGCGTATCTGCCAAAGGCATGCGCATCATCGACAAGCGTGGCATCACTGTCGTGCTGGCTGAATTGCGCCGCGCTGGCACAATCTAAGGAGCTATATCATGCGTGAATTGATTCGAATGATCTCTAGCGCCGGTACTGGTCACTTCTACACTACCGACAAGAACAAGCGTACTACCCCGGACAAGCTCGAAAAGAAAATGTTCGACCCGCGCGTTCGCAAGCACGTGATCTACAAAGAAGGCAAAATCAAGTAATTGATTTTCTTCCTTGTGAAAAAAAGCCCGTATCTCACGATCCGGGCTTTTTTTTTGCCTGGGATTTTCCGATCAGGCTTTCTGTTCGAACACCACGTAGATCTTGCGGCACGGCTCCAGCACTTCCCAGGTACCGCTGAAACCGGCTGGGATCACGAAACGGTCGCCAGCGCGTAAGGTCTTGGCGTTGCCATCGGCATCCCGCAATACAGAAACGCCCTGCACAATCTCGCAGTACTCATGTTCGGTGTAATTGACCTTCCATTGCCCGACTTCACCTTCCCACACCCCGGCACTCATCTGTCCACACGGGCTGTTGTAGTGGTTGTAGATCGTTTGCTCGGGATCGCCCTTGAGGATTTTTTCGGCGGCCGGGCGGTAGCGGTCGGGGGCGGTGTTGGCTTGGCTGAAGTCGACGATGTCCTGGATGCTCATGTGCGTGTCCCGTCTGGCCTGGGGTTGGAGAGCCCAAAGTCTATGTTTATTAAAATGAACATCGCAAGGGCGTTTACTGGCGTTATGTCAAATATATTGAAACACCCCCAGCCGCTGGTTTAGGGTGGCAGCTGCCTTGAGCCGAACAGCAGGCTGGCCGGGCAAGAATTCTTTGAGGCTGCCGGGGGACATCACCTGGCCCTTGTATTCAATAAGAGGAGGACACTCGCATGACCACCCTGACCCGTGCCGACTGGGAACAACGCGCCAAGGACCTGAAGATCGAAGGTCGCGCCTACATCAATGGCGAGTACACCGCCGCTGTTTCCGGTGACACTTTCGAATGCATCAGCCCGGTCGATGGCCGCCTGCTGGCCACCGTCGCCAGCTGTGATGTCGCCGACGCCCAGCGTGCCGTGGAAAACGCCCGCGCCACCTTCAACTCCGGTGTCTGGTCGCGCCTCGCGCCGGCCAAGCGCAAGGCCGCCATGATCCGCTTCGCCGCGCTGCTCAAGGACAATGCCGAAGAGCTGGCACTGCTCGAAACCCTGGACATGGGCAAGCCGATCAGCGACTCCCTGAACATCGACGTCCCCGGCGCGGCGCAAGCCTTGAGCTGGAGCGGCGAAGCCATCGACAAAATCTACGATGAAGTGGCCGCTACACCACACGATCAGTTGGGCCTGGTAACCCGCGAGCCGGTGGGTGTAGTTGGCGCCATTGTGCCGTGGAACTTCCCACTGATGATGGCCTGCTGGAAACTCGGCCCGGCGCTGTCCACCGGTAACTCCATTATTCTCAAACCGTCCGAAAAATCCCCACTGACCGCCATCCGCATCGCGGCCCTGGCCGTTGAGGCAGGTATTCCGAAAGGCGTGTTCAACGTGCTGCCGGGTTATGGCCACACTGTGGGTAACGCGTTGGCGGTGCACATGGACGTCGACACCCTGGTGTTCACCGGCTCCACCAAAATTGCCAAACAACTGTTGATCCGCTCCGGCGAATCGAACATGAAGCGCGTGTGGCTGGAAGCGGGCGGCAAGAGCCCGAACATCGTGTTTGCCGATGCGCCGGACCTGCAAGCGGCTGCCGAGTCCGCTGCTGGAGCGATCGCCTTCAACCAGGGCGAAGTCTGCACCGCAGGTTCGCGCCTGCTCGTCGAGCGCTCCATCAAAGACAAATTCCTGCCGCTGGTGATCGAGGCCCTCAAGGGCTGGAAGCCAGGCAACCCACTGGACCCGGCGACCAACGTGGGTGCGCTGGTGGACACGCAGCAGATGAACACTGTGCTGTCCTATATCGAGGCTGGTCATGCCGATGGCGCCAAGTTGGTCGCGGGTGGCAAGCGCACCCTGGAAGAAACCGGTGGAACCTACGTTGAGCCGACGATTTTCGACGGCGTGACCAACGCAATGAAGATTGCCAAGGAAGAGATCTTCGGCCCGGTCCTGTCGGTGATCACCTTCGACAGCGCCGAAGAAGCTGTCGCCATCGCCAACGACACCATTTACGGCCTGGCTGCAGCCGTGTGGACAGCCGATATCTCCAAGGCACACCTGACCGCCAAAGCCCTGCGCGCCGGCAGCGTGTGGGTCAACCAGTACGACGGCGGCGACATGACTGCACCGTTTGGTGGCTTCAAGCAGTCGGGCAACGGCCGTGACAAGTCGCTGCATGCGTTCGACAAGTACACCGAGCTGAAGGCGACCTGGATCAAGCTCTAAGCAACACCGCAGGTCAAATGTGGGAGCCGGCGTGTGTGGGAGCTGGCTTGCCTGCGATAGCATCACCGTGGTGTGGCTGACACACCGAGGTGCCTGCATCGCCGGCAAGCCCGGCTCCCGCACACGCCGGCTCCCACACTGTTTTTGTGAACTTGAAAATTATCCACAGGAGCGTGGAAATGCGTTGGGCGACTTATTTCGCCGTCCTGGCCTCGGTCCTGAGTGTCGGCCTGGCCCTGGGTGTCAGTATGCCGCTGGTGTCCCTGCGCCTGGAGGGTTGGGGCTACGGCAGTTTCGCCATTGGCGTGATGGCAGCGATGCCAGCCTTCGGCGTGCTGCTGGGGGCGAAAGTCTCCAGCCGCATGGCCTCATGGTTGGGCACCGCCAACCTGATGCGCCTGTGCCTGTGGGCGGGTGCGGTTTCCATCGGGTTGTTGGCGATCTTGCCCAGCTACCCGGTCTGGCTGGTGCTGCGCTTGATGATCGGGGTGATCTTGACCATCGTATTTATCCTTGGTGAAAGCTGGATCAACCAGTTGGTGGTGGAGCAATGGCGTGGCCGCCTGGTGGCGCTGTATGGCTGCAGTTATGCCTTGAGCCAGCTGTCGGGGCCGCTACTGCTGGGTGTACTGGGCACTGATCATGATTATGGCTTTTGGGTGGGCGTGGGTCTTTTGATGGTGGCGCCGTTGTTGCTGTTGGGGCGCTCCGGCGCACCCACGGCCGAATCTTTCAGCGTGACTTTCGGCGACCTGTGGCGCTTTTGTCGCAGCCTTCCGGCGATCGCCTGGGCAGTGGCGTTGTTCGCTGCGTTTGAAGCGATGATCCTGACGTTGCTGCCGGTATATTGCCTGCAACAAGGTTTTACCGCCGAGATCGCCTTGGCGATGGTCAGTACGGTGGTGGTCGGTGATGCGCTGCTGCAATTGCCGATTGGCGCGCTGGCGGACTATCTGCCGCGACGTACGCTGTTCTTGAGTTGTGCGGTGCTGTTGCTGGCCTCAAGCCTGGCGATTCCATTGATGATGCACACACTGCTGATCTGGCCGGTGTGGGTGATCTTCGGCGCCAGTGCCGGTGGATTGTTCACGCTGTCGTTGATCCTGATTGGCGAGCGCTACCGCGATGATGCACTGGTGCGTGCCAATGCCCATGTGGCGCAGCTGTGGGGTATCGGTTGCCTGATCGGCCCGTTGGTGGCGGGTGCCGGCAGCCAGTGGATCAGTGGGCATGCATTGCCGCTGCTGATGGCGGCTGGGGCGTTGGGCCTGGTGTTGCTGTTGTTGCGCCAAGGTGCATTCGGCGCCGCGCAGCCAGCCTGACCTAAAAATGTGGGAGGGGGTGTTCTTAAAGCATGCGCTCCAGGCCCACATGGGTGGCAAACCAGGCATTAAAGCGCCGCCACCAACTGCCCGGCTCGTGGCCCAGAGTATGCATTTGGCCGTTGTCCTCGGTGACCCAGACTAACTGGCCGTCCTGTAACTTCGCCTGATAGCTCAAGGCTGGCGACATACCTTCCAGCGCCAGGCTGCGCACGTGTTCCGCCAGCTCGGGGCTGTCTACCAGTACGCCGACTTCGGTGTTCCATAGCACCGAGCGCGGGTCGAAGTTGAACGAGCCGATAAACGATTTTTCCCGGTCAAAGATCATCGCCTTGCTGTGAAGGCTGGAGTCAGAACCGTGAAAAGCGCCCCGGCGAAACAGGTGCGGACCACTGCCGCCGCTACCGGAGCCTGGCTGGCGGCGCAACTCGTAGAGTTTTACCCCATGTTCCAGCAGTGCCTTGCGATACGGAGCGTAGCCGCCGTGTACCGCGGGTACATCGGTGGCTTCCAGTGAGTTGGTGAGCAGGCTCACCGACACGCCGGCATCGGCACGGCCAGTCAGGTAAACCAGCCCGGGCTGGCCCGGTACGAAATACGCCGAGATCATCATCAGCTCATGGTTGACGCCTTTCAACTCTGGCGCCAGCTGTGTGGTGAGCAGCAAGCGCGGGTCCGGGTCGGCCTTGGCCAGCACCTTGCTCGGCGCGTCCCACAGCGCCTGGTTCCAGGCCCAGATCAGCTCGCGACGCCAAGTATCCATGCGCGGTTGGGTTTGGTAAGTGCGCAGGCGGTTATACAGGGCGTGATTCTGCTGGCGTGATTCGGCCAGCGAATCCTGCAGGCGTACACGTGCCGCGGCCAAATCATTTTTGGACGGGCTGTTCGACACGAAGTCGTCGATGGGTTTGCTCAGGGCGCTGTTCCAGTATTGGTCAAAGCTATGCCCAAGCTGCTCAGCCACCGGCCCTACGCTGAGCATGTCGATATCGGTGAAGTTCAGGTTGGGTTCGGCGTCAAAATACTCATCCCCCAGGTTGCGACCGCCAACGATGGCCACGCTGTTGTCCGCCAGCCACAGCTTGTTGTGCATGCGTCGGTGCTGCAGCGACAGGTTGAACAAGCGGCCCATGGCCCGCGTCACGCCGGTGCTGCGTCCCAGGTGCAGCGGGTTGAACAGGCGAATCTGGATCTGTGGGTGGGCGGCGAGGGTGGCGATGATCTGGTCGAGACCGTCGCTGGTGGTGTCGTCCAGCAGAATGCGAATGCGCACGCCACGATCAGCAGCCTTGAGCAGTTCATCCACCAACATGCGCGTGCTGATGCCGTCGTGGACGATGTAGTACTGCAGGTCGAGACTGGTCTGGGCGTTGCGGATCAACTCGGCGCGAGCCATGAAGGCTTCGCTGCTGTTGGGCAGTAGGCGAAAGCCGGAGCGGCCTTGGTAGGGTGCTGCCTGGGCCTGGATCGAGCGACCAAATGACGATTGTGCGGCGGGCAGCGCGTCGCTGGGAATGCGCGGCACATCCACCGTGGCGCAGCCGCCCAGGGCCATGGCGGCGAGCAGAAAAAACGGTAAAAGCCGTCGAGTCATCAAAGGCGCTGCTTCCAGGTCAGGGCGGTTGTGGGCATATGACGGCTAATTTCGGGGAAAGATCAGTCTTCAACCTCGGCGAGCATTTTGATCGCCGCAGCGCCGACTTTGCGCACGGCTTCTTCAATCTGCGGGGTTGGCTTGGCGCCGTAGTTCATGCGCAGGCAGTTCCGGTACTTGCCCGATGCAGAAAAGATGCTGCCTACGGCCACCTGTACGCCTTGTTCCACCAGCACGCGATTGAGCTTGAGGGTGTCGAAGCCTTCCGGCAGTTCTACCCATAGCATGAAGCTGCCCTGGGGGCGGCTGGCGCGGGTGCCGGCCGGGAAATAGCGGCTGACCCATTCGAGGATCAAGTCGCGATTGCGTTGGTATTGAGTGCGCATCCGCCGTAAATGCGGTTCGAAATGGCCATTTTTGAGGAATTCCGCGATGGCGATCTGCGGCTGTGTCGCCGTAGAGCCGGTGCTGATGTATTTCATATGCAGCACCCGGTCCAAATACCGGCCCGGCGCCACCCAGCCAATCCGCAGGCCGGGAGCCAGTGTTTTTGAAAAGGAACTGCAGAGCAATACGCGGCCATCTTCGTCGAAAGACTTGATGGTGCGTGGGCGCGGGTAGCTGTAGGCCAAGTCGCCATACACATCGTCTTCGATGATCGCCACGTCAAAGCGCTGGGCCAGAACCAGCAGCGCGCGTTTACGCGCCTCCGGCATGATGTAGCCCAGCGGGTTATTGCAGTTGGGGGTCAGTTGAATGACCTTGATCGGCCACTGTTCCAGCGCCAGTTCCAGGGCCTCCAGGCTGATGCCGGTGATGGGGTCGGTAGGGATTTCCAGGGCTTTCATGCCCAAGCCCTTGAGGGTTTGCATGGCGCCGTGGAAGCTCGGCGAGTCCACGGCAACGATGTCGCCCGGCTCGCAGATGGCGTGGATGCTGGCAGACAGCGCCTCATGGCAACCGGTGGTGATGACGATATCTTCGGCGGTGAGTTGGCAGCCCGAATCCAGCGACAACCGGGCGATTTGTTCGCGTAACTCCATACAGCCGAGGATGTTGTCGTAATACAGCCCCGGCAGATCCTGGCGACGACTCACACGGGCCAGGCTGCGTAGCAAGGGTTTGAGGGTCGGTGACAATACATCCGGCATGCCACGACCCATCTGTATGACATCTTTGCGTGGCACTGCGCGGATCAGTTCCAGGACCTGGTCCCACTGGGAGATTTCCACTGGTCGCTGGGCCGGGCGCCCCACCTCGGGCAGGGCCGGCAGCTCGCGGCCGACGGGCACGAAGTATCCTGATTTTGGCTTGGGCATGGCCAGGCCGTTGTCTTCCAGTACGCGATACGCCTGCTGCACGGTGCTCAGGCTGACCCCGTGTTCCACACTCAGCGCCCGTACAGACGGCAGGCGATCACCCGGGCGGTAGAAGCCCTGTTCAATGCGAGTACCCAGCAATTCGGCGAGGTTGACGTAAAGGGTCATGGCGGCCACTCCTGGGGACCAGTACAGATGTACCGAAAATACAGGATTCAAGGAGCTAAAGGCAGTGTCTGTATGGTTTTAATAAAGTTGAGTTGAATCTGTAATGGTTTTGCCTGCTCGTCGATCCTAGTCACTCATGGCAACAAGCAAATGAGGGGCAGCAAAATGAGCGGCATGAGCGATGTGCGGTTGACACTACACAGTCAGGAGTTGGAAGCGGAGCAGGCAATGTCGATGTCGGCCCGTCACCGCTGGAACCTGTTCTGGCGTCATCGTCATACCCGCAAGGCCCTGCTGAGCCTGACCCCTGAGCAATTGCGCGATGTCGGGCTGACTGCGGAGCAGGCGCGCCACGAAGGTTTGAAACCCTTCTGGCGCGGCTGACTCAGACCAGCTCTTTGAAGCGGTGCCAGAGCATCCCCAGGGCCAACAGCGGCGAGCGCAGATGTTTGCCGCCGGGGAAGGTGATGTGCGGCACCTGGGCGAACAGGTCGAAGCGGCCCTGCTGCTGGCCGCTGATGGCTTCGGCCAGCAGCTTGCCAGCAAGGTGCGTGGCGTTGAGGCCATGGCCGGCGTAGGCCTGGGCGTAATACACGTTGGGTTGGTCCGCCAACCGGCCAATCTGCGGCAGGCGGTTGGCGCCGATACCGATCATGCCGCCCCATTGGTAGTCGATCTTCACGTCAGCCAATTGCGGGAACACTTTGAGCATCTTCGGTCGCATATAGGCGCCGATATCCTGGGGGTCGCGACCGGAGTAGTGGCAAGCTCCGCCGAACAACAGGCGGCGGTCGGCGGACAGGCGGAAGTAGTCCACCGTTACCCGCTGGTCACACACGGCCATGTTCTGCGGCAACAGGCTGGCGGCCAGGGGTTCGCTCAACGGCTCAGTGGCGATGATATAGCTGCCGGCGGGCAGGACTTTGCCGCTCAACTGCGGATTCAGGCCATTGAGATAAGCATTGCAGGCCAGCACCAACGTTTTGGCGCGCACGTTGCCTTGAGTCGTGTGCACGTTGACTTCAGGGCCGTAGTCGATGTGCGTCACTTCGGATTGTTCGAACAGTTTCACGCCCAACTGCCCGGCGGCGGTCGCTTCGCCGAGGGCCAGGTTCAGCGGATGCAGGTGGCCGGAGCCCATGTCGATCATGCCGCCGACATAGCGCTCGGAGCCGATCACACTGCTCATTTCGTTGGCTTGCAGCAGGCGTACCTCATGCCGGTAGCCAAGGCTGCGCAGTTCTTCGGCGTCTTCGGCCAAGCCTTCCAGGTGGTGAGGTTTGTTGGCCAGGTCGCAATAGCCCCAGGTCAGGTCGCAGGGGATTTGATAGCGCTCGATACGTTCGCGAACGATTTCCACGGCTTCCAGGCCCATCAACTTCATTTGGCGCACGCCATCGGTGCCGATAACGTTGGCAAACTGGTCCAGGCCGTGGCCGACGCCGCGAATCAACTGGCCGCCGTTACGTCCGCTGGCACCCCAGCCGATCTTGCGCGCTTCCAGCAGCACCACGCTGAAGCCGCGCTCGGCCAGCTCTAGCGCGGTATTCAGCCCGGAATAACCACCGCCAATCACGCACACATCCGCACGCATTTCGCCAGCCAGCGCCGGGTAGTCGGGTTGCGGCACGCTGCTGGCAGCGTAGTAAGAGGTGGTGTGCCGGGCGCTGGCGGTCATGGGGAGCATCCCTGTTTGGAAAATTTGACGCAGGATACAGCGGTCGGGCGAAGCTGTCTCACCGGGGCTTTTTGCGGCAGAATCCACGCCTATTCGCCGTTCGGTACGTGTTTCGATGAGTTGCAACAGTCAGAAAATCAGCGCGCTGCGCAGGCAGATTCCTTCGTTCGAGTGCGTTCCCGGTTGCCACGACTGTTGTGGGCCGGTGACGACGTCGCCCGAGGAAATGTCGCGGCTGCCACGCAAGACCGCCGCTGAACAGGACGCTGCCATGGACGAGCTGAACTGCGTGCACCTGGGCCCCAACGGTTGCACGGTGTACGACGAACGCCCGCTGATCTGCCGGCTGTTCGGCACCACCAAGACCCTGCCGTGCCCGAATGGGCGGCGGCCGGTGGAGTTGATTCACCCGCGGGTGGAGAAGCAGATCCACGAGTACATGGCGAGCACTCGGCAGGTGCTCGTCTAACGGATATGTGCGGTCAAAAAATGTGGGAGGGGGCTTGCTCCCGATAGCGGTACATCAGACACACATGAGC
>NZ_JBOICG010000204.1:0-1581 GCF_050739995.1 Pseudomonas sp.
AGCAATGGTTCAGCCTACAAATGTGGTGACTGACACACCGCATTCGCGAGCAAGCCCGCTCCCACATTTTGACTGTCGCTAATTTGACAATCGTATTTGCAACTTCTAGGAGACGTAGACGTGATCAGCACCTCAACCGTCGTCAATTCAGTGGTAGAAAAACTGCGCGCCGCCTTGGCCAGGGGCCAGTGGCGCCGGGGCGAAATGCTGCCCGGCCAGCGTGAACTGGCCGAGCAGATGGGCATCAGCCGCCCTAGCCTGCGTGAAGCCGTGATCGTGCTGGAAACCCTCGGCCTGGTGCGCTCCATGCCCGGCAAGGGCGTCGTGGTACTCGAAACCAGCGTGAGCGAGCCTCAGGCCAGCGACGCGGTAGCCGATGCCAGCCTCGAAGACATTCTGCAACTGCGCTACACCCTCGAGCCCTTCATCGTCGGCCTGGTGGCCCAGTCCATCAGCAGCAAAGAGGTCGGCCAGTTGCGCCTGACCCTGATGGACATGCGCGAGGCCCTCGACGCTGGGGATGCCGAAGCCGGCATGAACGCCTACATCGGCTTCCACGAAGAACTGTTCGCGCTCACCTCCAACCCGATCTTCCAGAACGTGGTGCAGCAAACCAGCAACGCCCTCAAACAGAGCGCCCAGGTGCTGCGCAATTCCCCCGAACACTTGGCAGAACGCCTGCAGGAAAATGAAGCCGTGGTGCGCGCCATCCGTAACAAGAACAGCGCCCTGGCCAGTGCCGAAATGCGCCGCCATATCCTTCAGGAAGGCCTGCGCATGGGCATTCGTTTGAATATCCCGGACGACCATCTGGGTAGCTGACTTTCTGGAGACAGGCCATGACCGCCCACGCTTTTCAATACGCCCCTATCCTTCCCGCCCTGCGTCTGGTCGCTGGTAAAAAGCCTTCGGTGGACGACATCTACCCACGCCTGTTCGACGCCATCCTCGAACAACGCATCGCTCCGGCCAGCCGTTTTACCGAAGAGGGCCTGGGCGAAATCTTTGGTGTGAGCCGCAGTGTGATTCGCCGCGTCTTGGCAAAGTTGTCTCATCAGCAAGTGATCATCCTGCGTCCCAACCAACGGGCCCAAGTGGCTGCGCCGGACGGCCAGCAAACCCGGCAAATTCTGGAAGCACGTCGACTGACGGAAATCACCGTGGTGCAGTTGGCTTGCGCCCAAGCCACACCGGTGCAGGTTCGCCAGTTACGCGAGCTGATCACCCGGGAACGCGAATGTATTGAACGCGATCAACGTGGACCAGCGATTCGATTGTCTGGAGAGTTCCACTTACAGTTAGCGGCGATAGCAGGTAACGCACCGTTGGCGCAGTTCCTCAACAGCCTGGTGCCGTTGACGTCCTTGATCATTGCGCAATTTGAAGCGAAAGCCTGCACGTATTGCGCTTGGCAGGATCATGAGGCGATTGTTGAGGCGGTGGAGCAGCGCGACTCAACCACCGCTGTGGCGTTGATGACCCAGCACTTGGATCATCTGGAAAACAAATTACTCAAGCACCACTGACCCCTGTGGGAGCTGGCTTGCCTGCGATAGCGGTGGGCCAGGCACTGCATGACTC
>NZ_JBOICG010000205.1:0-11127 GCF_050739995.1 Pseudomonas sp.
CGGCATCAGCGCATCGGCGTACTGATGGAACAACCCGGCGGTCATCCACAACACGTTGACGGCCTGCTCCTGCAACAGCGCCGCGAATGCCGCCTGGGACAGCAACACCGCATGTTCGACCACCACCACGCAACCGCCATTGAGCAACGGCGCCCACACATCGAGGGTGCTGGCGTCGAAGGCCGGGTTGGAGGCGAAAGCCACGCGATCATGCTCGTTGAAATCGGCGTAACCGTTGTTGAGCACCAGGCGCGAGATGGCGCGGTGCGGCACTTGCACGCCCTTCGGCGCGCCAGTGGAACCGGAGGTGTACATGATGTACGCCACGCTTTCCGAAGTGTGTGCCACGTCGGGGTTGCGCGGTGACAGCGCGTCGAGGTTCAGGTCGGCCAGGGTATTGAGCACCCGGTGCGCGCCGCTGTCCTGCACCATGAACGCCTGGCGTTCCAGCGGGGCGTTGATGTCCAGCGGCACATACACCGCCGCGCACTTGAGGATCGCCAACTGACACACCAGCAGATCCAGGGAGCGTGGCAGGGCAATTGCCACGCTTTCGCCGGGTTGCACGCCTTGGTTGATCAAGTGATGGGCCAAGCGGTTGGCGCGACGATTGAGATCGCGATAGCTCAGCGACAACGGTCCATGCACGGCTGCCACGGCTTCCGGCCGGGCCAGGGCCTGGGCCTCGAACAGTTGGTGCACGGTGAGCTGCGACGGGTATTCGCGGCGGGTGGCGTTGAAATCCACCAGCAGTTGGTGACGCTCGGCAGGCGGCAGGATCGACACCGCCTGCAACGGCGTGGTCGGCGCTTGTTGCAAGGCGCTGACCAGATGGCGCAGCGCGGTGAGCATATAGTCACCCACCCGTTGCACATCCAGGGTGGCTACGCCCTGCACTGTGAGTGCGAACCCTGTGCCCAGGTCATCCACGTTGAGCACCAGCGGGTAGTTGCTGCGCTCTTCGGAGCTGAGGATCTCGATGCCGGAAGCGGCAAACGGGCTGTCTCCCGGGGCTTCACCCGGCGCACTGTGGCGGTAGTTGAGCAGTGTGCTGAACAACGGCAACGATCCCGGCACGCCGCTGCAGCGCTGGGCCAGGGACAACGAGGCGTGTTCATGGCCCAGCAGTTGCGCAAGCCGTGCATGGGTGGCACGCACGCCGGCTTGCACACCGACAGCGCCCAGGTTGACCCGCAGCGGCAAGGTGTTGATGAACATGCCCAGTGCACGGTCGGCCCCCTCGCCGCCTTGCATTCGGCCGAGCAATACGGTGCCGAACACCACATCCTGCTGGCCGGAAACCTGACCCAACACCTGCGCCCAGGCCAGGTGCACCAGGCTGGCGGTGCTCACGCCCAACTGTCGAGCCTGTTCACGCAGGCCCTGGCTCAGCGCCGGTTCCAGGGGCAAGTGGGCTTCGATGATGCCGCTGCCGTCGCCATTGACGTCCTGCAAGCCGAACGCCAGGGTCGGCTCGTCAAGATCGCCGAGCATCTCGCTGAAAAAGGCTTCGTGCTGGGCCTGGGTCACGCCGAGGCGGGCCTGGGCCACGTAATTGCGATACTGCACCGGCTCAGGCAAGTGCGCATCACTACCGGCCAGGCTCGCGCTCATTTCTTCCACCAACACTTGCAGGGCGGTGTGGTCGAGCAGGATGTGGTGCAACAACAGGATGCCGACAAACCCGCTGTGCTCCTGGGCGTAGGCGAAGCGCATCAGTGAGGCGCGAGACAAGTCGAGGCGATAGTGGCGCGGGTCGAAGCGTTGCTGCAGGTGAGCCAGGCCTTGGGTTTCAATATGTTCGACTGCCAGTGGCGCCTGGCGCAGCACCACTTGTATCGGCTCATCCAGGCCTTCCCAAAGAATGCCGGTGCGCAGGATATCGTTGCGGGCGATCACGCTGTGCAGCGCCTGGATGAACGCGTCCACCGCCGCTTGATCGTCAAAACGCAACTGCACCTGCAACACGTAAGGATCGCCTTCAGTGGTTGCCAGATGGTGATAGAGGATGCCGGCTTGCAACGGCGCCAGGCCGTAGATGTCCTGCACGTTGCCGATGCCGCCGGGCACGCTGGCGACGATGTGATCGATGGCCGCCTGATCCAGCGCCACCAACGGCAGCATCTCGGGTGTGATGTGCTGGCTGCCTTCAATGATGAGGTTGGCCGGGACCTGGACCTCGCCCTGCCCACCGACCGCCGCCGCCAACGCTGCCAGGGTCGGCTGGCCGAACAGTACGCGCACATCGGCACTGAGATCGACTTGGCGCATGCGTTCGATCAGCTTGACCGCCAGCAGGGAGTGGCCGCCCAACTCGAAGAAGTTGTCGTCACGCCCCACGCGGTCGAGCTTGAGCAGGTCCTGCCACAGGCCGGCGATGGTGGTTTCCACCGCGCCTTGCGGGGCTTCGTAGCCACGGCGTACCAGCGCGTCGGTATCCGGGACGGGCAACGCCTTGCGATCAAGCTTGCCGTTGGTGGTCAGTGGGAATTTATCCAGCACGACGAAGGCGCTGGGCACCATGTAGTCGGCCAGGCTCAGTAGCAGATGGTCGCGCAGGACGGCGGTGCTCAGTTCGCCCTCAGCAATCACGTAGGCCACCAGGCGCTTGTCGCCCGGCTCGTCTTCACGGGCAATCACCACGGCATCGCGCACGCCATCGGCGGTGGCCAGGCGCGCCTCGATTTCGCCCAGTTCGATACGGAAACCCCGGATCTTCACCTGGTCGTCATTACGCCCCAGGTATTCGACGCTGCCGTCGGCCAGCAGACGGCCGAGATCGCCGGTCTTGTACATGCGCAGGCCGGTGGCCGGGTCGGCCAGGAAACGCTCGGCGTTCAGCGCGTCGCGGTTCAGGTAACCGCGCGCCACACCGGCACCGCCCACGTACAACTCGCCAACCACGCCAAACGGCAACGGTTCGCGGTGTTTATCCAACACATACAGTTGCAAGTCGGGGATGCGTACGCCAATCGGGCTGACGCCGACCAACTGGGCATCCGCCGCTTCCAGGGCGCGATAGGTCACGTGCACGGTGGTTTCGGTGATGCCGTACATGTTCACCAGTTGCGTACCGGCGTTGATGGCGCGGGCATACCAGGGCTTGAGCAGGCCCGGTTCCAGGGTTTCACCGCCAAAAATCACCTGGCGCAGGGAATGCACGTCCGGGCTGCGGCCCTGGGCGGCGATCAGTTGACGGAACGCGCTGGGCGTCTGGTTGAGGATGCTCACGCCCGCTTCACACAGCAGCGTGTAGCACTCATCCGGCGAGCGGCTGACCAGTTGCGGCACGATCAGCAACTGTCCGCCGTGCATCAGCGCCCCCCAGATTTCCCACACCGAGAAGTCGAAGGCGAAGGAATGGAACAGGGCCCACACATCGTTGTGATTGAATCTGAACCAGTGTTCGGTGGCGGTGAACAACCGCGCGACCTGGCGGTGTTCGATCATCACGCCCTTGGGTAGACCGGTGGAGCCGGAGGTGTAGATCACGTAGGCCAGGTTGGCCGGGCTCAGGTGCAGTCGCGGGTTGACGATGGACTCCTGGCGCAGGCTGTCGAGGTCGATCTGCGGCAGGTCGCCGACCAGGTGGCAGGTATTGGCCTGTACCAGCACGGCCAGGGGTTCGCTGTCCTGCAAGGTGTAGGCGATACGTTCCAGCGGATAAGCCGGGTCGATGGGCACATAACCGGCACCGGCCTTGAGGATGCCGAGCAAGCCGATGATCATTTCCAGGCCCCGCTCGACGCAGATCGCCACACGGTCGTCGGGGCGCACGCCTTGGGCCAGCAGGCGGTGGGCGACCTGGTTGGCGCGTTCGTTGAGTTGGCGATAGGTCAGGCGTTGGTTGTCGAAGCGCAGCGCGATGGCTTCGGGATGGGCGGCGGCATGGGTTTCGACTTGCTGGTGGATCAGGGCGGTATCGGCGTAGTGCGTGGGGCTTTGGTTGAGGTCGTGAAGCAGGGTTTGACGCTCAGCGTCGGGGAGAATGTTCAGGCCGCCAAGCGGCGTATCCGGTCGCTGCTCCAGGGCTTCGGCCAAGCTTTCCAGGGCCGTGTGCAGGTAACCGGCCACACGCTGCGCGCCGATGGACATCGCCACCATCACGGTCAGTGCGAAGTCTTCCCCGAGGTCATCGACGTTGACCGTCAACGGGTAGTTGGTGCGTTCCTCGGCGCCCAGTACTTGGATGCCCTCGGCGACGTCAATCACTTCGGCCATATCGGTAGCGGCGCTATGCCGATAGTTGAGCATCGCACTGAACAACGGCGTCGGTGCCGCCACGCCGCTGCAACGCTGGGCCAACGCCAGGGACGCGTGTTCGTGGTTGAGCAAGGTGGTCAGGCGCTCGTGGGTCGCCTTGACCCCGGCGCGCACGCCCTGTTCGCCCACATCCACGCGCAGTGGCAAGGTGTTGATGAACATGCCCAAGGCACGCTCACCGCCCTCGCCCGCGCCCATGCGGCCGAGCATCACCGTGCCGAACACCACCGCATCACGGCCAGACACCACGCCCAGTACACGGGCCAGGGCCAGGTGCAGCATGCTCGCCACGCTCACCCCCAGTGGTCGCGCCAAGGCACGCAGGCGGCGGCTCAGCGTACTGTCGACGAGGATGCGCGCTTCATCGATACCCTGGCCATCGCCTTGCACATCTTGCAGGCCGAACGGCAAGGTCGGCTCGTCGATATCCGCCAGCATCTCGCGGAAGAACGCCTCGTGGGCCTGTTCACTGACGCCATGACGCACTTGGGCGATGTAGCTGCGAAACGGCACCGGCTCACCGGCCTGGGCTTGATCGCCGGCCAGGTACAGTTGGATTTCATGGCGAACCACATCGAGGGCGGTGTGGTCGAGGATGGTGTGATGGAACAGCAGCATCGCCACCACCCGCTGGTTGGCCGGGTCGTCGGCGAACACCAGGCGCAGCAGCGGCGCCTGGCCCAGGTCCATGCGGTAAGTGCGCGCATCATAGCGAGCCAGCAGTTGCGCCAGGGCATCGCCGCCACTGACGCGGACTTCCTCACAGGCCAACGTCGCCTTGCGCCACACCACTTGCAGTGGTTCGTCGAGACGCTCCCAGGCCATGGACGTGCGCAAGATATCGTGGCGGTCGATCACCCACTGCAAGGCCTCGGCAAAGGCATCCAGGCGAGCGCGGCTGTCGAACACAAACTGTGCGTGCAGCACGTAGGGGTCGCCCTGCTCGGCCGAGAGATGGTGATAGAGCATGCCTTCCTGGAGCGGCGCCAGGGGGTAGATGTCCTGCACATTGGCCGCGCCACCGGGGATGGCGGCGACGATACGGTCGATGGCTGGCTGGTCGAGGTTGACCAGGGGCAGCATGGCCGGGGTGATGCGATAAGCCGGGCTCAGCCAGTCACCGCCATGCTCGGCCACCAGCGCCAGCAGCCGTGGCTTGTGGGCGATCAGTTGATCCCACAGCACGTCGTCCAGGGCTTCGTCGTCGCCCAGGATAATCAGGTCGCCTTCTTCAGTTTGCAGACGGATCGCATGGGTGGAAATCGCTGCCAATAATTCGCTGAACTGCATGGGGTAACCTGCCTGATAAGTCACGGTTGAAGAGAAAGTCCGTTTTCAGCTACCGCTTGGATCGGGTGTGCTGGACGCCCTGGATAAATAGCGGGCGCAGCCGCAAGCCTGGAGAGGCTTCCGGCAGGCTTGGAAAATTAAGGGATTTGGCAGGCGGGGGGTGACATGGGAAGCGGGGACAACGGGGGATGAGGATCGTTCAGCTCGGCGTGTGCGTGCCTCCCTGCCCAAACCGACGAATTGCCAGGCAATAACCGATCAGTGCAACCGCCGCCAACAACCCACCCGCCGCGCCTATCCAGGCGAAGCCGAAGTGGCTGCCGACCCAACTGCCCATCAGGGCACCGCCGCCGATGCCGATGTTGTAGATGCCGGAGAACATCGCCATGGCTACGTCGGTGGCGTCCGGTGCCAGCACCAGCACTTTGGACTGCATGGCCAGGCCAAAGCCCATGATCGCGATGCCCCAGAACACGCTGAGCCCGACAAGATAAGGCTCGGCGCCACTCAGCGGCAGCAGCAAGGCCAGGCACGCCGCCAGCAGGAACACCGCCCCGACCACGAACAGATGGGGGTTGAAACGGTGCACCAGACTGAACAACAACGAGCCGATGATGCCAGCGCCGCCGAACACCAGCAGGATCAGCGTGACAGCATTTCCACTCATGCCCGCCACGCCCTCAACGAAGGGTTCGATGTAGCTGTAGGCGGTGAATTGCGCCGTCACCGTCATGGCGGTGAGCACGTAGAGCGCCACCAGCGCCGGGCGCTTGAACAGCAACGGCAGGCTGCGCAGCGAGCCGGAGTTCTGGCTCGGCAACAGCGGCAAGGTGCGCGCCAGCCAGAACACCAGGGCAGCCGCGAAGGCACCGATGACCAGGAACGTGGTGCGCCAGCCCATGGCTTCACCGAGCAAACGCCCAAGGGGAATACCCAGCACCATCGCCAGGGACGTGCCAGTGGCCAGCAGGCCGAGGGCTTGCACCTGCTTGCCTTCCGGCGCCAGGCGCACTGCAAGGGACGCGGTGATCGACCAGAACAACGCATGGGACAAGGCAATGCCGATACGGCTGAGCATCAGGAGGCCGAAACTGGTGGCAACGCTGGACAGGATATGGCTGGCGATAAACAGGCCGAACAACACAATGAGCAATTTGCGCCGCTCGACGTTGCGGGTCAGCAGCATCACCGGCAACGAGGTCAGGGACACGATCCAGGCATAGATGGTGAGCATCAGCCCAACGCTGGCGATGGGCATGTCGAAGCTGGCGCCGATGGCGCTGAGCAACCCGACGGGGACGAATTCGGTGGTGTTGAACACAAAGGCGGCCAGCGCGAGGGCGATGACCGGTTGCCAATTGGCTTGGGGGGTGGCGGCTGAAAGGCTCATGGAATGGCACGGTACTCCGACGGTGATCGAGCGGTCACCCAGGACAAGCGCCGCCACCGAGCATTCTATAGGTTTCTCGGCGGCCTGTTGGCGCTGATCCCGATCAAAGAACCATCAGTTTCATCAAGGCGAGGTGACGATGACGATGTAGGTCCCCGACTGAATCGGCTTTCCACGGGCATCCACCACCACATACCGCTGGTCGTAATAACGCCCGCTGCCGCTGTCGGCCACCAACTTGACATTGGCCGTCGCGTTGCCCAGCGCCTGTACGCTGCGCACGGGCTGAACCTCTAACTGGCTGCCACGCATGGCCTGTGGACATGTATTGAACGCGACTGTCGAACCGCCCAGCGTGGCGGAATTGCAACCCGGCTCGACAATACTGCCATGAAAGTGAATGACACCCGACGGTGCCGCCAAGCACGCCCCCGCCCATACCACTAGGAAGCCGGTAACCACTGACAAACGTGTAACGTTCATGACGACGCTCCTTCTTGGGTTCTTAAGAAGGTCATCGCCCGTTTGCGCGCAGACTTGAGTGGTTTCGTCGCTTTCAGGATCGCCTGATAGCCCTGCGGCTCTACTTTAGGGGTCCACCTGCCCCATCAGTTCGGGAATGCTTTCCGGCCGCTTGGCATAACGCTGGGCCAAGGCTGCACAGACCATCAGCTGGATCTGGTGAAACAGCATCAATGGCAGGATCAGCACGCCCATGGTCGCCCCGGCGAACAGCACCTGGGCCATGGGCACGCCGGTGGCCAGGCTTTTCTTCGAGCCGCAGAACAAGATGGTGATGCGGTCTTCCTGGTTGAAGCCGAACACCTTGCCCAACACCGTGGATGCCACCAACACCAAGCCCAGCAACACGCAGCAAGCGACGACCAGGCCGCCCAGCTCCCACAGCGGGATTTGATGCCAGATGCCTTCGTTGACCGCTTCGCTGAACGCGCCATACACCACGAGCAAAATCGAACCCTGATCGACGAACTTGAGCCAGGATTTGTTGCGCCCTACCCACTCGCCGATCCAGCGGCGGGCAATCTGCCCGGCAACAAACGGCAGCAGCAGTTGCACGCTGATTTTCAGGATCGCGTCGACGGTGGAGCCGCCATCGCCGTGCACATTGAGCAACAGCGTCACCAGTAACGGCGTGAGGAAGATACCGAACAGGCTGGACGCCGCCGCGCTGCAAATCGCCGCCGGGATATTGCCCCGAGCCAGCGAGGTAAAGGCGATCGCCGATTGCACCGTGGCCGGCAACGCGCAGAGATACAGCATGCCCATGTACAGGTCTTTGCCGATCAGCGGCGACAGCAGCGGCTTGAGCGCCAGGCCCAACAACGGGAACAGCACGAAGGTCAGGCTGAACACCAGCAAATGCAAGCGCCAATGGCCGGCACCGGCAACGATGGCCTGGCGCGACAATTTGGCGCCATGCAGGAAAAACAGTAGCGCAATGGCCAGGTTGGTCACCCAGCCGAACGCCACGGCGGTCTGGCCGCTGGCGGGTAGCAGGGAAGCGATGATTACCGTGGCCACCAGGGTCAGGGTGAAGTTGTCAGGCAGAAAACGTGGGCGGGTCATAAGCAAATCGTCCAGGGGTTGCAAAACGCATCGTCGCGACTCTAACGTAACGGCTTGTTACCGACTAACGCCAATGAGCCAGTAAATGCCGCCTAAAGGACATGATAAAACCGTGCGCCGCAGCGTGCCCGGGCTCTCCAGCCTGCCTCGGCCGGTGTATGGTCGCACCGAATCCCTGCCCAACCGCGCCTTGACGCGCCGGCACAGCCACCCGTGGGTGCAGCTCTCCTATGCGATTTCCGGGGTGTTGGAGATTCAGACCAGCGTCGGACGTTTCGTCGCGCCGCCCCAACGCGCGGTGTGGATTCCCGCCGGCGTGCCGCACCGGGTGTTCAGTTCGCCCCATACCGAAATGCGCAGTTTGTACCTGGATTGCAGCGTTACAAGCTGGGCAGCCGAACGTTGTCAGGTGCTGGAGGTGAGCAGCTTATTGCGCGAGTTGATCCGCAGCTTCAGCGAACTGCCGGTGGAATACGCCGAGGATGGGCCGGATGGGCGCCTGGCCCAGGTCGTCCTCGACCAACTCGCCGCTGCCCCGCAGGTGGATTTGATGCTGCCCCTGCCCCACGATCCACGCTTGCGGCAGATCTACCGCAGTTTGAACCTGCACCCGGAACAACAGACCACGCTGGGACACTGGAGCGAGAAACTGGGGGTCAGCGAGAAAACCCTCAGCCGCTTGTTCCTCAGCGACACGGGCCTGACCTTTCGCGCCTGGCGCCAGCGCCTGCGCCTGCTGAGCGCCCTGCCCGCCCTGGAGCAAGGCGAGCGGGTGACGGATGTGGCGCTGGGGTGTGGGTATGAATCGACGTCGGCGTTTATCAATGCATTTCGCCAGCAGTTCGAGGCTACCCCCGGCGAGTTCTTCCGCTGATCTGCCAGATCAACAAAGATTCAATGGTGGGAGGGGGCCTGCCCTATAACAGACCGGTTAGCTGCCATTACCACCATGGGCCTCTTCGAAGAAGTAGTCCTTCCAGCTGGCGGCTTTGTTTTTCAGCACGCCCAGTTCCTGCAGTTTCTCGGCATAGATAAAGGTGCGCTGGGGCACGATGGTGAAATCGATCTCCGGGTCCTGGACGATTTTCTCCACCAGGTCCAACGGCAGCTTGGATTGCTCCACGCGGATATACGTTTTGGCGGCAGCCGGCTTGTCGGCCTTGATAATCTGCTCGGCCTCGGCCAGCGCGGCATAGAAGGCTTTGTAGGTCTTGGGGTTTTCGTCGTGGAACTTCTGCGTGGTATAGAGCACGTTGAACGAAGCCTGGCCGCCAAGGATGTCGTAGGAACTGAGCACCTTGTGCACGTTAGGGTTCAACAGTTCCTGATACTGGAACGGCGGGCTGGAAAAGTGCGCGTTGATCTCCGAACCACCGGCAATCAACGCCGCCGTGGCGTCGGGGTGGGCCAGGCTGATGGAGATGTCGTCGAATTTCTTGTAATTGGCGTCGCCGAACTGCTTGGCGGTTTCGATCTGCAAGGTACGCGACTGGAAGCCCACGCCGGCGGCAGGTACGGCAATGCGGTCTTTCTCGGTGAGGTCCTTGAGGGTCTTCACCTTGGGATTGTTGGTCAGCAGGTAGTTGGGCATCGAGCCGAGGGAGGCGATGGCCTTGACGTTCTGCTTGCCCTTGGTGCGATCCCACAAGGTGAGCATGGGCGGCACACCGGCCGAAACGATATCCAAGGCGCCGGCCAGCAACGATTCGTTCATCGCGGTGGCGCCTGAAATGCTGTTCCATTCCACCTGGATATCCAGGCCCTGTTCCTTGCCGTGTTTTTCGATCAGGTGCTGGTCGCGCACCACATCGAGGATCAGGTAGCCGATGCCGAATTGCTGCGCGATGCTGATCTTGCCTTCGGCCTGGGCGCCGAGACTGATCATGGCCGTCGCAGCCGCCAGGAGAGCCAGGGAGGAACGCTTGAAAGTCATTTAGGAGTCTGCCGCGTTTTTAAGAAGGTGATGGAGCCTAGCGGCGATTTTTAAGACGGGAAAAGAATATCGGGATCTATTGTTATGCAAATAATCCCCAAAACCCTGTTCGGCTGGTATTGTTCCGCGCTTTGAAAAACCGCTGAACCTGCGAGGAAATGGACGTTGAACACTGACGAAAAAATGACCGGAGACCTGTTCGAGGTCGATAAGCGCCTGTCACTCAAACCCGTGGTGGACTTCAACGCCTACCTGCGCAGCGCGTTCGGCGACGGCCCATGCACCTGCGTAAGGTGCGTGGCTGCCAATGGCGATGAAACCGGCTACGCGTTTCAGCACACCTTCCACTTCGACAGCAAACCCAGCCACCGCCGTTTTGCTTCCACGGCGGGCAGCGATGTGTTGCAGATGCTGAAGAAGGCATGGCTGTCGTACACCAAGGCCGAGTTGCCACTCAGCGGCCTGTTGGTGCTGGATACGGTGAAAGAGTTTGTTGAGCCGCAACTGCACAAGCGCCTTGCGCCGCTGTTTTTGGCCAGTGGGTTGGCCAAGGACGTAGACGGTGAGTTACACATCCAGCCACAAGCGGCGGCCTGATCAGGTCCAATGTGGGAGGGGGCTTGCTCCCGATAGCGGTGCTTCAGTCAATGCATGTGTCGACTGG
>NZ_JBOICG010000206.1:0-1986 GCF_050739995.1 Pseudomonas sp.
GTCAAGCCATCTTTAACTGACATACCGCATTCGCGAGCAAGCCCGCTCCCACATTTTGACCGAGTACAGCTTGCGCCCCTACACGCTAGCTCAACTGCAACTTCTGCTTCAGGCTGCTCATCACTCCCGCTTTGTTCTGCAGGTACTCGTTCAAGCCCCGAGCCCGCAGATTACACGCGTCGCAATTGCCGCAACCTGTGCCGATGACGCCGTTGTAGCAAGTCAGGGTCTGCTCACGCACCAAGTCCAACTGATTGTGATAGTCGGCCAGGGCCCAGGTTTCTGCCTTGTTCAGCCACATCAACGGGGTGTCCAGGCGCAGTTTGTATTCCATGCCCAGTTCCAGCGCCTTGTTCAGTGCCTTGACGAACTCATCGCGGCAATCGGGGTAACCCGAGAAGTCGGTTTCGCACACACCGGTAATCACAGCTTCAGCTTTCACCTGATAGGCGTAGATCGACGCCAGGGTCAGGAACAGAATATTGCGCCCTGGCACAAAAGTGCTGGGCAAGCTCTCACCCGAACTGTTCACGGTCGGCACCGGGATGTTGTCGCGGGTCAGGCTGCTGATGGCCAACTCGTTAAGCAAGGACACATCCATCACTTTATGAACGGTGGCGCCCAGTTGTTTGGCCAGTTTTTGCGCGACTTCGATTTCCGCCACATGGCGCTGACCATAATCGAAGGTAATGCAGTGCACTTCGTCATACAGGGGCAATGCCTGGATCAGACAGGTCGTCGAATCCTGCCCGCCACTGAAGACCATCACGGCTTTTTTACTCATCGGTGCGCTTCCTGCATTTGTAGAATGTGGGAATAGTTTAAAGGCCCAGCCATAAAAAACCCCGCGCTTCTTTCGAAGGCGGGGTTTTTCATGACTCAAAGACTCAGTGTGCGTAAGTCAGCAACAGCTCTTTCGGCACTTGGAAATCCAGGGACATCATCACGCTCAGCGCGGTGATGGTGAAGATCGAGAACACGAACAGCTTGCGCGCCCAGACGGTGTCATCCACCGCCTTGTAGCCGGTCCAGGCCATGTACAACCAGTACATGCCCATGGCGGCGGCAACGGCGAGGTAGCTCATGCCGGCGTAGCCACTGAAGGTCAACATCAAGGTCGCCACGAGGAAGGCCAGGATGTAGAGCAGGATGTGTTTCTTGGCCACCTGGATGCCACGCTTGACCGGCAGAACCGGGATCGACGCAGCCAGGTAGTCATTGAAGCGGAAAATCGCGATGGCGTAGGAATGCGGCATCTGCCACAGGCTGAACATCACCAATAGCGTCAGCGCGGCCATGTCGAAGCTATTGGTCACAGCCACATAACCAATCACCGGCGGCATCGCCCCCGACAGACTGCCCACCAGCGTGCCGTGAACCGACTTGCGCTTGAGGTACAGGCTGTAGAGGCCGACGTAGATAACAAAGCCGATCACGGCAAACAGCGCCGCCAACGGGTTGGCCACCTTGTACAACAGGGCCACACCGGCAACACCCAGGACGGTCGCGTAGACCAGTGCCAGTTTCAGGGAGATGAGGCCCTGGACCAGCACGCGGTTCTTGGTGCGCTCCATCTTGATATCGATGTCACGGTCGATGCAGTTGTTGAACACACAACCGGAAGCAACCACCAGGGACGTGCCGATCATTGCAGCCAGGAAGATGGCCAGATCGACATGTCCCTTGGAGGCCAGGAAGAAACCGCCCGCCACAGAAAGCACGTTACCGAAAATGATCCCCGGTTTGGTGATTTGGATAAAGTGCTTAAGCGACATCGGGTCTTACCTCACTTCGCCATCATGAACGTATGGATGCTGAACATGATCCATATCGACAGGCCAACCAGCAGCACGATTACTATCCCTGCGAACACGAACGCAACCACGTTATCGCGCTGTTCTTTGGAACGATCCAGGTGCAGGAAGTACACCAGGTGAACCAGAACCTGAATCACCGCGAATGCCAGCACGATCATCAAGGTGATCG
>NZ_JBOICG010000207.1:0-3948 GCF_050739995.1 Pseudomonas sp.
ATATGTAGCTGATACACCGCATTCGCGAGCAAGCCCGCTCCCACACAAGCCAGCTCCCACACTTGATCTGCTTCGTTCTGGAGATTATTGCTGCTGCACTGAAATCACCGGGGTCGGGGCCACAAATACCTTCGCATGCATCTGCTCATGCCCACCGCCCCGGCGCATGCCACGTACCGGGCAGGCATCCAGGTAATCCAGGCCCACGGCCAATTTCAGGTGCCGCTCCGGCCGTGCCAGTTGGTTGGTCACGTCAAAACTGTACCAGGCGTCATCCAGCCAGGCTTCGGCCCAGGCGTGGCTGGCCAAATGGGTGCTGTCTTCGGTGTACAGATACCCCGACACATACCGCGCCGGAACCCCCAGGCTGCGCGCGCAGGCCAGGAACGCATGGGTGTGGTCCTGACACACACCCGCGCGCCCGGCAAAAGCCTCGGCAGCGCAGGTGTCGACTTCGGTGGCGCCGGGCGAGTAGACCATTGACTGGTTGAGCGCTTGCATCAAGTCGATCAACGCGCTGCGGTCGCGACGTTGTCGGCAGTGCTGCTCCGCAAATTGGCGCAGCGCCTCGTCGGCTTCGGTCAGGCGCGTGCTGCGCAGGAACGGAAAAGCCGACTGGCTTTCGTGCTCAGCCTCGCGCAACTCGTCGATATCCACCTGGCCACGGGCACCTATGATGATGGCGTCGTGGGGCTCGTCCAAGGTCAGCACGTGCAGGATGTTGCCGAACGGGTCGACCTGGGCCCGTACTGGGCGTGGCAGGTCGAGTTGCCAACTGATGACGTGCTGGCGCTCGCTGTCGTGGGGCGTGAGGCGCAGGTACTGGATGCTGGCGCGCACCTGATCTTCATAGTGGTAGGTGGTTTCGTGGCTGATGGAGAGTCTCATGCCGCCTCCAGGTAGGAACTGTAGATGGCGTCGCCCAACTGGCGAACCAAGGGGATAAAGTCGGTCAGCCAGGCGTGCAGGCCTTCCTCGAGGATTTCATCGATGGCGGTAAACCGCAGGCGTGCATCCATTTCAGCGGCCAGGCGCTGGGCCGGACGGCCATTGAGGCCAGGCAGGCTGGCGAGGATCTGGTCGATTTCTTCGCTGCAGGCGCGCAACGAGCGTGGAACGTCGGCACGCAATAGCAGCAGCTCCGCCACTTGCCGCGCCCCTGGTGCGTCGCGGTAAATCTCGGTGTAGGCCTCGAACGACGATAACGCACGCAACAATGCGCTCCACTGATAGTAGGCATGGGCCGTACCGTCGGTGACGGCGGCGGCTTGGTCGCCGGCCATTTCATAGCGGGCGTCCAGCAGACGCAGGGTGTTGTCGGCACGCTCAATGAAAGTGCCCAGACGGATGAAACGGAAGGCATCGTTACGCATGATGGTGCCGTAAGTGGCGCCCCGGAACAGGTGCGAACGTTCCTTGACCCATTCACAAAACCGGCTCATGCCGTAGCGGCTCAAGCCTTGCTGGGCGATGTCGCGTATGTCCAGCCAGGTGGCGTTGATGTTTTCCCACATGTCGGCGGTGATTCGCCCACGCACCGCATGGGCGCTGGCTCGCGCGGCGCCGAGGCAACTGTAGATGCTGGCCGGGTTGGCCGCGTCCAACGCAAAGAAGTGCAGCAGGCGTTCGGCATGCAGCTCGCCATGACGCTCACGATAGTCATCCAGGGTGCCGGTGATCAGCAACGGCATGGCCAGTTCGTGCAGGCCGTCACCGTGCCCGTCTTGAGGCATCAGGGACAGTGAATAACTGACGTCGAGCATGCGCGCGAGGTTTTCCGCGCGCTCCAGATAGCGCGACATCCAGTACAGATCCGAGGCAGTTCTACTCAACATGGCATCAATCCTCGACCACCCATGTGTCTTTGGTGCCGCCGCCCTGGGACGAGTTGACCACCAGCGAGCCTTCACGCAGCGCTACACGGGTCAAGCCGCCAGGCACCACGCGGGTTTCCTTGCCGGACAACACGAACGGGCGCAGGTCGATATGGCGTGGTGCTATGCCGTTTTCGACGAAGGTCGGGCAAGTGGATAAACACAGGGTCGGCTGGGCGATATAGGCATGGGGCTTGGCCTTGATACGGGCACGGAAGGCTTCGATTTCCGTCGCTGTGGACGCCGGGCCGACGAGCATGCCGTAGCCGCCTGAGCCTTGGGTTTCCTTCACCACCAGGTCCGGCAGGTTGGCCAGTACGTGGGACAGTTCATCGGGCTTACGACACTGGAACGTCGGAACATTCTTCAGGATGGGTTCTTCATCCAGGTAAAAACGGATCATCTCGGTGACGAAGGGGTACACCGACTTGTCGTCAGCCACCCCGGTGCCGATGGCATTGGCCAGCACCACGTTGCCAGAACGATAAGCAGCCAACAGGCCAGGCACGCCGAGCATGGAGGCCGGATTGAAGGCCAGCGGGTCGAGGAACGCATCGTCGAGGCGACGGTAGATCACATCCACCGCCTTGGGGCCGTCGGTGGTGCGCATGAATACACGGTCATCGCGCACGAACAGGTCGGCCCCCTCCACCAGTTCCACCCCCATTTCCCTGGCCAGGAACGCATGCTCGAAAAACGCACTGTTGAAGCGCCCCGGCGTCAGCACCACGACACTCGGGTTATCCAGCGGGCTAGAGCTTTTCAGGGTATCGAGCAGCAGGTTGGGGTAGTGATCAATCGGGGCGATGCGCTGGGCGGCGAATAGCTCAGGGAACAGGCGCATCATCATCTTGCGGTCTTCGAGCATGTAGCTGACACCGCTCGGTGTACGCAGGTTATCTTCCAGCACGTAGTAGGTGCCGTCGCCGTCCCGTACGAGGTCGACGCCGGAAATGTGGGAATACAGATCGCGGTGCAAGTTCAGGCCCTGCATCGCCAGTTGATATTGCTCGTTGGCCAGCACCTGTTCGGCGGGAATGACCCCGGCCTTGATGATGCGTTGTTCGTGATACAGGTCGGCGAGGAACATGTTCAGCGCCTTGACCCGCTGGATGCAGCCGCGCTCGACTACCCGCCATTCGCTGGCCGGTATGCTGCGCGGGATCGTATCGAAGGGAATCAGGCGCTCGGTGCCTTGCTCGTCCCCGTAGAGGGTGAAGGTGATCCCGGCGCGGTGAAACAGTAAATCCGCCTCACGCCGACGCTGCGCCAACAACTCGGCAGGGGTTTCAGCCAACCAGCGGGCGAACTCGCGGTAATGGGGGCGGACTTGCCCTGCCCCATCGTACATCTCGTCGTAATAAGTGCGGGTCATGCCGTACTCCTTGTCACCCGGGCGCAAGAACCATCGCAAGGCCCGTGCCAGCGGCATTAACACTTATAAATCAGTGAGTTGAATAAACAGCGAAATCAAACCGCACCGTCCTGGTGCGCAGAATGCCCGCCGCCTTGCTTCACGCTTCATCCCAATGCGGGTTTTGGCTATCAACAGCATAGTCAGAGTTGATTTCACCGCCTGGCAACCGCTGAGGATAATCACCCCATCTGCTGAACTGCCTTCAGCGCTCCACTCTTCCCTTTAGGCCACCCTCGTTGGGTGGCTTTTTTTTGGTGCAGGAAAGTACAGCGCAAGTTCCGAAAACTTTCTGACGGTACAAACAAAATCGGCCGACCCAAAAGGTCAGCCGATACGCTGCGTTTCTCATACGGCTACATGGGTAAACCACGCACCTCCTGCTTCACGCCCCACCCCTCGATGATCCCGCCCAGCGGCTCGACCACCGCTTCAAAGTCTTGCTCGAAGTCTCCTATGCCGTCGTAGGTCGCGAACATGATTTTGCTCAGTTCCAAGTACCACGCGCCATCGTCGCGCGCGCTGACCTGGGCATTCAGGGATTCCCCGCGAAATCGACCCGCAGCCCTGCGCGCCCGTTCCTCATCCGGGAAAATGGCGTAGAACTCAATGGGGTGAAAACGCGAGAAGTCGAAGCCGCCTTCTTTCATGCGGCGCAGA
>NZ_JBOICG010000208.1:0-9933 GCF_050739995.1 Pseudomonas sp.
CCGCTATCGGGAGCAAGCCCCCTCCCACATTTGGGGCGCGTCAATCCGAAACAAAAGCGCCCATCATGCTTCACCGCCTTTATAATGTTCGCCTTTGCGCAACTCATCAGGCTCTCAGTTCTTGGCAAATATAGATAACGCGGCCGCCGAAATGGCGGCCGCAGGCTTTTACCGCATCGCCCTGGGCGTGGAATACAAAGGTTCGCGCTATCGTGGCTGGCAACGTCAGGCCTCTGGCGTGCTGACCGTGCAGGAAACCCTGGAAAACGCCTTGTCGAAGGTTGCGGACTCACCCGTGTCGCTGATGTGCGCCGGGCGCACCGATGCCGGCGTGCACGCTTGTGGCCAGGTGGTGCACTTTGACACCCAGGCCGAACGTTCGATGAAGGCCTGGGTCATGGGTGCCAATATCAACTTGCCCCATGACGTGAGCGTCAGTTGGGCGAAGGTCATGCCAGCGCACTTCCATGCACGTTTCAAGGCTATCGCCCGACGCTATCGTTATGTGATCTACAACGATCAGATCCGTCCGGCGCACCTTAACGAAGAAATTACCTGGAATCACCGTCCGCTGGATGCCGAGCGTATGGCTGAGGCTGCGCAGTATCTGGTGGGTGTGCATGACTTCAGCGCCTTCCGGGCCGGGCAGTGCCAGGCCAAGTCGCCGATCAAGGAAGTTCACCATCTGCGTGTGACCCGTCACGGCAAGATGATTGTGCTGGATATCCGTGCCGGTGCCTTCCTGCACCATATGGTGCGCAATATTGCCGGCGTATTGATGACTATCGGCGCTGGCGAACGTCCGGTGGAGTGGGCCAAGGAAGTACTGGAAAGCCGCATTCGTCGTACGGGCGGTGTCACGGCGCATCCGTTCGGCCTGTACTTGGTGGATGTGGAGTACCGCGACGAGTTCGAGCTGCCGGAACGTTTCATCGGGCCGCACTTCCTCACAGGCTTCAGTGAACTTGGCGGCTGACGCCTGGAAAAGCTTTTGTTACCATCCGGGACTTTCTCGGTCTAACCCTGAGGTTTCCACGACATGTCAGCCGTTCGCAGCAAGATTTGCGGGATTACCCGCATAGAAGACGCGCTGGCGGCAGTCGAGGCGGGGGCTGATGCCATTGGTTTCGTGTTTTACGCCAAGAGTCCAAGGGCTGTGAATGTGTTGCAGGCGCGGGCGATCATCGCTGCGCTGCCGCCTTTCGTGACCACTGTGGGGCTGTTCGTCAACGCCAGCCGTTGCGAACTCAACGAAACCCTGGATGCCGTGCAGCTGGATATGCTTCAGTTTCACGGCGACGAAAGCCCCGATGAGTGCGAAAGCTACCAGCGCCCGTATATCAAGGCGCTGCGTGTCAAGGCCGGGGATGACATCACTGCTGCGTGTGCCGCCTACACTGGCGCCCGTGGAATTTTGCTGGATACCTATGTGGAAGGCGTACCGGGTGGTACGGGCGAGGCGTTCGACTGGACGCTGATTCCCGAGGGGTTGAGCAAGCCGATCATCCTGGCTGGCGGGCTCAATCCCGCGAACGTTGGCGCAGCCATCGAGCAGGTGCGCCCTTATGCGGTGGATGTCAGCGGTGGGGTAGAGCAGGGCAAGGGCATCAAGGACCATCACAAGATTCGCGCATTCATGCAAGCCGTGCGCAACAGCAGTGGTGTGATGTGACGGCTGGCAGTCTGCCGCCGTCCATAACTACCACTGTGTAAAACAGCACCGGCGCCCCCTGCGGGAGGCCCGGAAATGAAGTGGCAACCCTGCACTGGCAGGTTGTCTGGAAGGCTGAGGATACATGCGGGAAAAGGCCGGTCGAACGTCTGACCCCGTCCAGCGTGTGTCATCGCCACATATGAATTTAGCTCAAGGGCATACGCGGGGCTGTGTTCAAGCCACCGGTACTGGAGAAAGAAAGCATGAGCAACTGGTTAGTAGACAAACTGATCCCTTCGATCATGCGTTCCGAGGTGAAGAAAAGCTCGGTTCCTGAAGGTCTGTGGCACAAGTGCCCATCCTGCGACGCGGTGCTGTATCGCCCGGAGCTGGAAAAGACCCTGGACGTTTGCCCCAAGTGCAACCACCACATGCGTATCGGCGCTCGCGCCCGTATCGACATTTTCCTCGACGCTGATGGCCGTAACGAGCTGGGTGCAGACCTGGAGCCGGTGGACCGTCTGAAATTCCGCGACAGCAAGAAGTACAAGGACCGCCTGGTCGGCGCGCAGAAGCAGACCGGCGAGAAAGACGCGCTGATCTCTGTCAGCGGCAAGCTGCTGGGCATGCCGGTGGTGGTGTCGGCGTTTGAGTTCTCCTTCATGGGCGGCTCCATGGGTGCCATCGTCGGTGAGCGCTTCGTGCGTGCCGCCAACTACGCCCTGGAAAACCGTTGCCCAATGATCTGCTTCGCCGCCTCCGGTGGTGCGCGTATGCAGGAGGCCCTGATCTCTCTGATGCAAATGGCCAAGACCTCTGCGGTACTGGCGCGCCTGCGTGAAGAGGGTATCCCGTTCATTTCCGTACTGACCGACCCGGTCTACGGCGGCGTGTCCGCCAGCCTGGCGATGCTGGGCGATGTGATCGTCGGTGAGCCAAAGGCCCTGATCGGCTTCGCCGGCCCGCGTGTGATCGAGCAGACTGTTCGCGAAAAACTGCCGGAAGGTTTCCAGCGCAGCGAGTTCCTGCTGGAGCACGGTGCAATCGACCTGATTATTCCGCGTGGTGAGTTGCGTCCACGTCTGGGCAGCCTGCTGGCGCAAATGATGGGTCTGCCGACACCTGAGTACGTTGCACCTAAGCTCGAGCCTATCGTTGTTCCGCCGGTGCCAGCAAACCTATGACCCAACGTACCCTTGGCGAATGGCTCGCCTACCTTGAGCAGTTGCATCCATCAGCCATCGACATGGGCCTGGAGCGCTCGCAGCAGGTAGCGGCTCGCCTTGGGTTGGGTCGGCCGGCACCGCGTGTCATCACGGTGACCGGCACCAATGGCAAAGGCTCTACCTGTGCCTTTGTTGCGGCGCTGCTGCAAGCCCAAGGGCTGAAGGTCGGCGTGTACAACTCGCCGCACTTGCTGCGTTACAACGAGCGGGTGCAACTCAATGGCGTCGAAGCCACTGATGAGCAGCTCTGCGAAGCCTTCGCCGCCCTGGACGCAGGGCGAGGCGAGATTTCCCTGACTTATTTCGAGATGGGCACCCTGGCGGCGTTCTGGCTGTTCGAGCGTGCGCAACTGGATGTGGTCGTTCTGGAAGTAGGCCTGGGCGGGCGTCTGGATACAGTCAACGTGGTGGATGCCGACTTGGCGCTGGTGACCAGCATTGGCGTGGATCACGCCGATTATCTTGGCAATACCCGTGAGTCTGTGGCGTTTGAAAAGGCCGGGATCTTCCGTCAGGGCAAACCTGCACTGTGTGGAGATCTGGACCCGCCGCACACCTTGCTGGACAAGGTGCGCGAGCTGGATTGTCCGTTTTTCCTGCGTGGGCGTGAGTTCAATCTTGAGATTGGCGCTGGTCATTGGCAGTGGCGTGGGCGTGATGCGCGTGGTCAGCTCGTCGAACTGCGCGACCTGCCACTGCTGAACCTGCCGATGGAAAACGCTGCACTTGCCCTGCAGGCCTATCTGTTGCTGGATCTGCCATGGGATGCCGAGCAAATCGCTGCGACGTTGCTGGCAACCCGTGTCGTGGGGCGTCTGGATCGCCGTGTATTCGAATGGGAGGGCAAGCGCCTGAACCTGCTGCTGGATGTTGGGCACAACCCGCATGCAGCTGAATACCTGGCTCAGCGCCTGTCGCGTAACCCGCCGGCTGGTCGTCGCTTGGCGGTGTTCGGGCTGCTGGCCGATAAGGATCTGGATGGCGTGGTTGCGCTCTTGTTGGGTTGCGTCCAGGCTTGGGCGGTAGCGCCGCTGGATACGTCGCGCAGTCGTCCGGCTGCCGAGTTGGAGTTGGCGCTGCAGAACCTTGGCGCGTCGGTGGCGTCGTATGCAAGTGTCACTGCCGCGCTTGAGGCGCAGTGTGCGGTGGCGACGACCGAGGATGAAATTCTGTTGTTCGGATCATTTTATTGTGTTGCCGAGGCACTTGAGTGGTTGGCCCGGCGCTCCACGGAGGAAGCTGCACATGGCATTACTGGATAGCGCATACAAGCAGCGAATGGTTGGAGCCCTGGTGTTGGTAGCGTTGGCGGTGATTTTTCTGCCGATGCTGTTTTCCCGTCAGGACGAACAGCGCCAGGTGATTGTCGAGGCGCCCGCCGCGCCCCAGGCACCGGTGATGCCGCAAGTTCAAGTCGAGCCGGTGGTGGTGCCTGAGCCACAGGTGTTGCCTGCAGAGCCCGTACCGAGCGATGGCGAGGTGGCGACGCAACAGGCTCCGACCATGCCGGTGCAGCCTAGCGTGCCCGTGCCTGTGCCTGTGGCCAAGCCGGCCCCGGCTCCTGCGGCCCCGGTTGTGGCGGCCAAGCCTGCTGCGCCGGCCCCTGCGCCAAAGCCGGTCGCGCCGCAACCTGCCGCGCCAGGCAAACCGGATGTGGGCCAGAGCCGTATCGACCCGAATGGCCTGCCGATCAGTTGGTCGATCCAGCTCGCCAGCCTGGCTAACCGCGAAAGTGCTGACGCGTTGCAGAAAAAGCTGCGTGCCCAGGGGTACAACGCTTATATCCGCAGTGCCGACGGCAAGAACCGCGTATTTATCGGGCCGCTGATCGAGCGCGCTGAAGCAGATCGCCTGCGCGACTTGCTGGGGCGTCAGCAGAATCTCAATGGGTTTGTGGTGCGATTCCAGCCCGAGCGCGGTTAATACCGCCAGTCTCTGGTTGGAGTGCAAGCCAAAAATGTGGGAGCTGGCTTGCCTGTGATGGCTGTGGGTCAGTCAACAGTGATGTTGAGTGTGCCGGCCCTATCGCAGGCAAGCCAGCTCCCACATTTGTTCTGGGGTGCGCTTGAAGTTGGATTTGCTCACCACAACCCATTGATTTGCAAGGCACCCGTAATCACAGCTTACCGATAGCCCAGCGCTCTGCTAAAATGCGCCGCCTTATCCGTACGTAGGCTGAACTGTGCCATTTACCTGGGTTGATTGGGCGATCGTTGCAATCGTCGCCATCTCCGCTTTGATCAGTCTAAGCCGCGGCTTCGTCAAAGAAGCACTGTCGTTGCTGACCTGGATCATCGCAGGAGTCGTAGCCTGGATGTTCGGTGGTTCACTGTCGGTCTACCTGGCCGGATACATCGAGACACCTTCGGCTCGCGTCATCGCGGGCTGCGCCATCATGTTCATCGCCACGCTGCTGGTGGGGGCAATGGTCAATTATCTTATTGGCGAGTTGATACGTGTCACCGGCCTCTCCGGGACCGATCGATTTCTCGGCATGGCCTTCGGTGCCGCGCGTGGCGCGTTGCTGGTGGTCGTGGCGGTCGGGCTTTTGAGCCTGGGGCCGGTACAGCAGGATTCGTGGTGGCAGGAGTCGGTACTCGTGCCAAAATTTCTATTGGTTGCGGATTGGTCCAAGAACCTCATTCTGGGGTGGAGCAGTCAGTGGCTGGCCAGCGGAATCAGCGTACCCGCTGATATTCCGTTCAAGGAACACCTCTTGCCGGCCAAAACGCCTCAGTAAGTTGTGTTCAGTCAAGATTCATTAAGTAGGGGTTGCGTCGCATGTGTGGCATCGTCGGTATCGTCGGTAAGTCGAACGTCAATCAGGCGCTGTATGACGCGCTAACCGTCCTCCAGCACCGCGGCCAGGACGCTGCCGGTATTGTGACCAGCCACGACGGCCGGTTATTCCTGCGCAAGGACAATGGCCTGGTGCGTGACGTGTTCCATCAGCGTCACATGCAACGCCTCGTCGGGCACATGGGCATTGGCCATGTGCGTTACCCGACTGCCGGTAGCTCGACTTCGGCCGAAGCTCAACCGTTCTACGTCAACTCGCCTTACGGCATCACCCTGGCGCACAACGGTAACCTGACCAACGTTGAGCAATTGGCCAAGGAGATCTACGAGTCTGACCTGCGTCACGTCAACACCAGCTCCGACTCGGAAGTGCTGCTCAACGTGTTCGCCCACGAGCTGGCCCAGCGCGGCAAGCTGCAGCCGACCGAAGAAGATGTGTTCGCTGCCGTCACCGACGTGCACAACCGTTGCGTCGGCGGTTACGCCGTCGTAGCCATGGTTACCGGTTATGGCATTGTCGGTTTCCGTGACCCGCATGGCATCCGTCCTATCGTGTTCGGCCAGCGTCATACCGACGAAGGCGTCGAGTACATGATCGCTTCCGAAAGCGTGTCCCTGGACGTGCTGGGCTTCACCCTGATCCGCGACCTTGCGCCGGGCGAAGCGGTGTACATCACCGAAGACGGCAAGCTGCACACTCGCCAGTGTGCGGTGGCCCCGAAACTCACCCCGTGCATCTTCGAACACGTCTACCTGGCGCGTCCGGATTCGATCATCGACGGCGTTTCGGTGTACAAGGCACGTCTGCGCATGGGCGAGAAGCTGGCCGAGAAAATCCTGCGCGAGCGTCCTGAGCACGACATCGACGTGGTCATCCCGATTCCGGACACCAGCCGTACCGCCGCGCTGGAATTGGCCAACCACCTGGGCGTCAAGTTCCGCGAAGGCTTCGTGAAGAACCGCTACATCGGTCGTACCTTCATCATGCCGGGCCAGGCGGCGCGCAAGAAGTCGGTGCGCCAGAAGCTCAATGCCATCGAGCTGGAATTCCGCGGCAAGAACGTGATGCTGGTGGATGACTCCATCGTACGTGGCACCACCTGCAAGCAGATCATCCAAATGGCCCGCGAAGCCGGTGCGAAGAACGTGTACTTCTGTTCTGCTGCGCCAGCGGTGCGTTACCCGAACGTGTACGGTATCGACATGCCGAGCGCCCATGAGCTGATCGCTCACAACCGTTCGACCCAGGACGTTGCCGACCTGATCGGTGCCGATTGGCTGATCTACCAGGACCTGCCGGACCTGATCGAAGCGGTTGGCGGTGGCAAGATCAAGATCGAGCAGTTCGACTGCGCCGTGTTCGACGGCAAGTACGTGACCGGGGATGTCGACGAGGCCTACCTGAACAAGATCGAGCAGGCGCGCAACGACTCGTCGAAGATCAAGACCCAGGCGGTCAGCGCGATCATCGATCTGTACAACAACTGAGTAAATACCGGCCCTGAGGGGCCGGTTTTGTATCTTAAATAAAGAATTGAGTAAGGAGTCGCAGCATGAGTCAGGAATGGGATGCCGGTCGGTTGGACAGCGACCTCGATGGCGTAGCTTTCGATACCCTGGCTGTGCGTGCCGGCCAACACCGTACGCCGGAAGGTGAGCACGGTGATCCGATGTTCTTCACCTCCAGCTATGTGTTCCGCACTGCTGCTGATGCCGCTGCACGCTTCGCCGGCGAAGTGCCCGGCAACGTGTATTCGCGCTATACCAACCCGACGGTGCGTGCGTTCGAAGAGCGTATCGCGGCCCTGGAAGGTGCAGAGCAGGCGGTGGCCACGGCGACTGGCATGGCTGCCATTCTGGCGGTGGTGATGAGCCTGTGCAGTGCGGGTGATCACGTATTGGTGTCGCGCAGTGTGTTTGGGTCGACCATCAGCCTGTTCGAAAAATACTTCAAGCGCTTCGGTATCGAAGTGGATTACGTACCTCTGGCGGACCTTTCCGGTTGGGATGCGGCGATCAAGGCCAACACCAAGTTGCTGTTCGTCGAATCGCCCTCTAATCCACTGGCCGAGTTGGTGGATATCGCTGCGTTGTCCGAAGTGGCTCACGCCAAGGGCGCCATGCTGGTGGTCGACAACTGCTTCTGCACGCCGGCGCTGCAGCAGCCGTTGAAGCTGGGGGCGGACATTGTTGTGCACTCGGCGACCAAGTTCATCGACGGCCAGGGCCGCTGCATGGGTGGTGTGGTGGCTGGCCGCAGCGAGCAGATGAAGGAGGTTGTCGGTTTCCTGCGTACGGCTGGTCCGACTTTGAGCCCGTTCAACGCCTGGATTTTCCTCAAGGGCCTGGAAACCCTCAACCTGCGGATGAAGGCTCATTGCGCCAACGCCCAGGCCTTGGCCGAATGGCTGGAGCAGCAGGACGGTATTGAGAAGGTGCATTACGCCGGCCTCAAGAGCCACCCGCAACATGAGTTGGCCCAGCGCCAGCAGCGTGGTTTCGGTGCCGTGGTGAGTTTCGAAGTGAAGGGTGGCAAAGAGGGCGCCTGGCGCTTTATCGATGCGACGCGGTTGATCTCCATCACCGCGAACCTGGGTGACAGCAAGACCACCATTACTCATCCGAGCACCACGTCCCACGGTCGTCTGGCACCACAAGAGCGTGAGGCGGCGGGTATCCGTGACAGCCTGATCCGCATTGCGGTGGGTCTGGAAGACGTCGCCGACCTGCAAGCTGACTTGGCCCGTGGGCTGGCGGCCTTGTGATCGAGTGGTCCATGGACGCTGCAGTGGCTAGCAACGGGCGTGTTGCGCTGGTGACTGGTGCGGCTCGCGGAATTGGCCTTGGGATCGCCGCCTGGCTGATCAGTGAAGGCTGGCAGGTGGTGTTGACCGACCTGGATCGCGAGCGTGGTTCCAGGGTGTCCAAGGTGCTGGGTGAAAACGCCTGGTTTATTGCCATGGACGTCGCTGACGAGAAACAGGTCGCCCAGTGCGTCGCCGAGGTATTGGGGCAGTTTGGTCGCCTGGATGCGTTGGTGTGCAATGCGGCGGTCGCCGACCCGCGCAATATCACGCTGGAGAGCCTGGACCTGGCGTATTGGAATCGTGTGTTGGCGGTCAACCTCAGCGGGCCGATGTTGTTGGCCAAGCATTGTGCGCCGTACCTGCGTGCCCATGGGGGTGCCATCGTCAACCTGGCATCGACCCGGGCGCGTCAATCGGAGCCGGACACTGAAGCCTATGCGGCGAGCAAGGGCGGCCTGCTGGCGCTGACTCACGCGTTGGCGATGAGTCTTGGGCCGGAGGTGCGGGTCAATGCCGTCAGCCCAGGCTGGATCGACGCGCGTGATCCTGCTGCACGGCGTGCGGAGCCCCTCACCGATGCCGACCATGCCCAGCATCCGGCGGGTCGAGTCGGCACCGTGGAGGATGTCGCTGCGATGGTCGCGTGGTTGCTGTCGCGTCAGGCGGGGTTCGTTACTGGGCAGGAGTTTGTTGTCGACGGCGGCATGAGCAAGAAGATGATTTATAGCGAGTAGGGGAGATGGCTGCCTTGAAGTAATTTTGTCTTTTTTAGAAAAACTTCAAGCGGGCTATTGACTTAGGTCCGATACCTGCGTAAATTTCGCGGCCTCAACGAAGCAAAGGGTGATTAGCTCAGCTGGGAGAGCATCTGCCTTACAAGCAGAGGGTCGGCGGTTCGATCCCGTCATCACCCACCACTTCTTGAGAGTTTTGCTTTAGGGCAAGACGCAACGTTAAAGGTTGCACCGACGCGCAGCGGTAGTTCAGTCGGTTAGAATACCGGCCTGTCACGCCGGGGGTCGCGGGTTCGAGTCCCGTCCGCTGCGCCATATTTTCCAGGTCCGATATGTCGAGCTTGAGATCGAACAGCCAAGGCTGATTGGTCAGATGTTTAAAGACGGTTGAGGTTTTGCCTCGGCTGGTCAAGCGATACGCAGCGGTAGTTCAGTCGGTTAGAATACCGGCCTGTCACGCCGGGGGTCGCGGGTTCGAGTCCCGTCCGCTGCGCCATATCTGCTTCAAGGCCCACTGAACGCCTTGGTGCACAAAGCAAGCCTCAGGCTGCTTTGATCCGATAGCAAAGACCCTGGTCGAAAGACCGGGGTTTTTTGTTTCTGCGATTTGGTATGTGATGGCGGGCTTGTGTGGGAGCTGGCTTGCCTGCGATGACGGTGCATCAGCCAATATAGGTTGGCCAGCAGTCCGCTATCGCAGGCAAGCCAGCTCC
>NZ_JBOICG010000209.1:0-6373 GCF_050739995.1 Pseudomonas sp.
GATCTATCCTCACCTTGCGCCCATTGCTAATCGATGGCATGCCGCAATGCGGATTGATGAGCGCTTTCCTGCCACCCATGAGGAGTTTCGGGAGATCTGTCATGCAGCCGGCCAGCGCAGACCCACACCGTTGTTGCTTCGGTATCAGGCAAACGACTACTGCTGTCTGCACCAAGACCTCTACGGAGATCATGTTTTCCCGTTCCAAGTCATCTTCCTGCTCAATGAACCAGGACGCGAATTTGAGGGCGGAGAGTTGGTGTTGACAGAGAATGATCCAAAGAAACCTGGACGAGCCGAGGTGGTGCCTTTGCGCCAGGGGGACGCAGTGGTACTTGCAGTCAACCATCGTCCCGTACGTTCTACGCGTGGATACTACCGTGTGAGTCTGCGCCATGGCGTCAGCCAGCTAATTTGGGGGCAACGACATACACTTGGCATCATCTTTCACGATGCCAAGTAGTTTGAGAAGAGCAAAGGGTGAGTTTTCGAGAGGGGACTGTTGATCCTTAGGTTGGGGGCATCCTTTTCAACCATCCAAAGCATGCCCTCAGATATGCCCCTGGGTGTGGCGATCATCTGGAAGTGGATGGATCTCCATGGTCTATCAAAAGGCAGAAATGATCAGGATGAACAGCCTGCTCGACGACGTCTAGAGACTCTCAGGGTCGCCAAAAAACATCTGAATCCGCGAACGCAACCAGCGCTCTCCCGGATCATTGTCCTGAGACCCACGCCACGCCATATGCAGCTCAAAGGTGCGTACCGGCAACGGCGGGTCTTCGGCGCGCAGGCCGCCAGCGGAGGTCAGTGCTTCGGCCGCGTAATCCGGCACGGTCGCCAGAATGTCGGTGCCGGCCAGCAGCGTGCCCAGTCCATTGAACTGCGGCACGGCCAGCACGACATGGCGTTTGCGATCGAGTTTTTCCAACTCTTCATCGATAAAGCCGCTGAGGTCGCCCGCGAATGACACCAGTGCGTGGGGGCGGCTGCAGAAGTCATCCAGGCTCAGGGAGCCCGGTACGCTGTCGGCACGCAGCAGTTTTGGCAGGCTGCGGCGCAATACCTTGCGCTTGGCGTTGGCTGGCAAGTCGGCGGTGTAGCTGACGCCAATGGATATTTCGCCGGAGGTCAGCAGGCCAGGCATCAGGATGTAGTTGACCCGACGCACCACCAGCACGATGCCCGGGGCTTCGGCACGCAGGCGTTTGAGCAGTTGGGGCAGCAGGGCGAATTCGACGTCATCGGAGAGGCCGATACGGAACACTGCGGTACTGGTGGCCGGGTCGAACTCGGCGGCGCGGCTGACGGCGGTGGAAATCGAGTCCAGGGCCGGGGAGAGCAGGGCGAAGATTTCCACGGCGCGGGCCGACGGCTCCATGCTGCGTCCGGTACGCACGAACAGCGGGTCATCGAACAGCCCACGCAGGCGCGACAAGGCCGCGCTGATGGCCGGCTGGCCAAGGAACAATTTCTCGGCGGCGCGGGTCACACTGCGCTCATGCATCAAGGTTTCGAATACGATCAAGAGGTTAAGGTCGACACGACGCAGGTCGTTACGGTTCATCTTGTGTCCTGGAAGAGTCAGCAAACTTGACGAGAGCGGCCATATAAGAAGAATGACCGGCATGAATCTTACGGGCAAAGGCTGGTACTCTGCACCGAGTAATTGCGTTTTCTTACAAGACCTGAGGTCTATTCCTCAGATGCGGAATCAATGGCAGGCATGTTGACTATTAACGGCGACCGGTGGCCTTGCCCGGAAAGCCCAGATAGAGTTCATGGCATTAGAGGTTACTTTGGCGAGGTTTGCGATGTCCCGCACGATCCGTTTTCACAAGTTTGGTCCGGCCGAGGTGCTCAAGTGCGAAGAGCATGCAGCCGCGCAGCCCGCTCCGGGCGAAGTGCAGGTGCGTGTCGATGCGATCGGCATCAGTTGGTACGACATTCTGTGGCGCCAGAACCTGGCGTCCTCCCATGCTCGCCTGCCCTCGGGCCTTGGCCATGAAATGGCCGGCGTGGTGGTTGCCCTGGGCGACGGTGTGGATGATTTGGCAGTGGGTGATAAGGTGGCCAGTTTTCCGGCCGAGAGCCCCAATGATTATCCGGTGTATGGCGAGCAGATCGTTCTGCCACGCTCGGCCTTGACCCGTTATCCCGACGTCTTGAGCCCCATTGAAGCCAGCGTGCATTACACACCGCTGTTGATTGCCTACTTTGCCTATGTGGACCTGGCGCGAGTCAAACCCGGCCAGTTCGCCTTGGTGACCGACGCCAGCCACTGTGCCGGCCCTTCGTTCGTGCAACTGGGCAAAGCCCTGGGTGTGCGGGTGATTGCCGCGACCAAGGACAGTTCGGAGCGTGAGTACCTGCTGTCCCTTGGGGCTGAGAAGGTGATCGTGACTGAAGAGCAAGACTTGCTCATGCAAATCAACAAACTCACCGATAATCGCGGTGTGGATGTGGTGTTCGATGGCCTGGGTGGCCCACAGATGTCGATGCTCGGTGACGTACTGGCCCCCCGTGGCAGCCTGGTGCTCTATGGCTTGCAGGGCGGCAACCAGACACCGTTCCCGGCGTGTGCGGCGTTCCAGAAGAACATTCAGTTCTTCGTGCACTGCATCGGTAATTTCACCGGCAAACCGGAGCTGGGCATTATTCAGGACCAGGTGGCTCTGCAGCGTGCACTGCGTGACATCAACCAACTGACCGCTGACCGCGTGCTGGTACCGTTGAAAACCACGGTGTTCCCGTTCAACCAGTTCGTCGAAGCACACCGATATATGGACGAATGCCCGTGCCGCGAGCGAGTTGCTTTGCAGGTTGCGGCTGTTTGAGCTGTAGGAGTATTCGCAAATGAGCGCGCTTGAGTCCGAGTGGATGAGGCAAATGCGCCATTTGTCAGGGCTTAACCCGCGTCAGGGTTAAGCCAATGCCGGGCGCCTCTGCCCCGTAAACAATACCTTTGCCCCTTGCGCCGCCCTGAAATACAGCGCGGCGCTGTCGTGTGGGCGCCACTAAAGTGCGGTCGGTTGCTCATCTGAACTGGTTTCTGGTGTTGTTCTGTATCTGTTAATCATTATTTGAGTGCCGATAATTGTGCCTTCACCGTCATCTCAAGGATTGAGCCATGATTGAATATATAAAACTATCGCGTCGCGCGGCCGTAACTAATTTGGTCCTACCTGTATGCGCAAGAAGTTCATTGAGAACGCCCAGGCTTTTTTTCGGCAATCGAATGAAAGTGGTGATTGATGTTGGTCGGACACTTCTCTAATTCGTTAGTTAAATTGGTGTAGGGCACTGTCGGATTATTCCTAAGAGCAGGCGTTTTCGTCACCACAAGGCCGCAGGCCGCGATTCCATTAGAGGTTGGGTCGAGCAAGGTCTTCAGGGATGCTCCGGTGCATTTGTTGCAAGGTGCTAATGTTGGTTCATCCTCATAACCCTGTAACAAGTCATAAACCTACAGATGTAAGAGGTCAGGCAGTTGCTCTTGGCAGTTGCTTGAAACTGATATTCAAACTTGGGTAGTAGAACAATGAGCGCAATTCACGAGCAAGCCATGAACTATGTTTATCAGCAAGTTCTGCAACGGTTGGTCGGGTACTTCACTCGCGCAGAGCGTACGGCACTTCAATTGTTGATTCAGCGAATTGTGGTGGCCGCCGGCGGTATGGAACAAGTCGGTAATTACAAGGTGCTCGTCGCTCACGGCGGCGGTGCAGTCAGCAGTTATACCCTGGCGCTGCTTCGGGCGGCGCAATTGACCATTGCCGGGCGTGCGCCCAGGACTTTTCATTTGCGGGTCGCGACCTTGCGGCATGCGGGGATGACCCAGACGACGCTGGATACCCTGCATCAGGGCTACAGCGCGTTGTTTTTCCACGATGACCCTCGCGTCGAACTGCTGCTCGTAGAGAATCAGGAGGTATTGCCGTTCAATCATCGGCGTCCGGCGTCGAGTGCGGCGCGCGCGATCAGCCAGCGCAACATGCTGATGATCGGGCACATGACGTCAGGCGATATTCGGGCGACATTGTGCAACGACATCTATTTGAACCTGGGTGATTTCTACCAACGGGCCACGACGTGGAATGGTGGTGTGCATGCCGTGGTCAGTGGCGACTCTGCGCGCAAGCAAAACCAATACCTGGCCTGGCTGAAAAAGACGGCCATGGCAGCGGGCGCCATCATCCCATCCGGCAGGCCGGTATCGCTCGATGTGTTGTTTACGCGTATGCAGGAGTGGAGTACCGATTGCTATCGGGATCTCTACGGTGAGCATTACGTCGGCACCGAGGCGCCGGGGCTGGGCGGCCATCGTCACTTGGCGTATATCGGAATCGACGATCTGCTCGACGATGTGGGCGTTGACTCGGCAGCGTTGCTCACGCAGTTCCTGGGCCACAAACCGGACCCTTTTGCTTTCCACTTCAGCCATTCGGCCTACCCGAATCCAATGTTGATGGCGCATTTGCATGGGTTACAGGCGCAATGCCTGCGTGAGCTTTCCTACGAGGAGGGTGTGAATGGCTTTGTCCGACAGGCAATGGACTACATGTGCCGCCGACAGATTCCAGAAGGCCTGCTTGGCCAGGCAAGCGGTAGCGAAGGACGTGTTTTGTCAACGACCTATGCCCAGGAGTTTTTTGGCCTGAATGAAGCGCAACTGACCTGCTTGTTGTTCTCGCCATTCATTCACCATGGCGAACGGCTGGAGGGCTACCTGCGTCAATGCCACCCGGGCATGCTGGTGGCGCTTCCCGAGCTGCACAACGTGCTGCAAGGCAAACCCGCCGCAGATATGTTGCAGCAATGGGCAGTGGATGCCAGTGGGTTGTCACTACCGTTATTGCAACACCTGTATCGCAAGCGGCCTGTGCAGATAGAGCAGGGTGCTCAGTTGCGCAACTGGCGTTTGGCCCAGGCGCATACCTCGCAGTTGTCGGGGCGTTAGCCCCGTGCACCGGCCTGTTAGCCCAGGTAAGTGGCAATGACCTTGCGAGGCGAACGACAAACGGATTTCGCTTACCAGGCGGTGTACCGCTACATGATCAATCTGATCAATGAGGTCAGTCTTGAAACACCGGTCAAACTGCCGTCCCTACGGCAGTTATCGGCGCGGTTGAGCGTATCGATCTCGACGATTCAGTACGCTTACTCGCTGCTGGAAAAGGAAGGGCGGGTCTATTCGGTGGCCAAGTCGGGCTATTTTGCCTGGCCGGTGGCCGCCAACCTGCAGATGGCGGCGGGTTCGGACCTTCTTGAGCGTTTGTATGCCGCGGCACGGCGTCCGGCAATGGCCGTACTCAGTGGTGATGAACCGGCGCTGCTGGGCGCACTCGATGGCGCCTTGCTGATGCTGGAGCGCCAACTGGTGCGTCGGCATCCGCACCAGCTCCAACCCTGGTCGCAACCCTGCGGCGTCTGGGAGCTGCGCACGGCATTGGCGGCCCGTTATACCTCGTCGCCCACACGATGCTGGCAGGCTGATGATGTGTATATCGGCGCAGATTTGCAGGGCGTACTGGAAATACTGATTGATGTGCTGGGCCTTAAAGGCAGTGTGGTGGTGGTCGAGTCCCCCTGTGATTATTTGATCTTGCGCCTGTTGCAGGCTGCAGGTGTGCGGGTCATCGAATGGCCTTGGCAGGCCGACGGCAGCCTGGACCTGGCGACCCTTGAGCACCTGCTTCGTCACGAGCCGGTGCACCTGGTGCTGCTCTCATCGGTGGTCAGTATGCCGTCGGGCAGCGCCCTGTCTGCCGAAGAGCGCCTGCGTGTGGCGCACCTGCTGGACCACTATGGCTGCTGGTTGCTGGAGAACAACACATTCGGCGAACTGAGCTTCGCGCCGCCCCAGGCGCCCCTGCGAACCCTGGTCAACCCGGAACGGTTGATCGTGTTCTCCTCGTTCGAAAAGGTACTCGGCCCGGAAGCGCCTTTCGGTTACGTCTTGTCGCGCCACCTGAGCAGCGAGCTGCAGCGTCAATTTCTACTGCGTTCATTCAGGTTGTCGTCGATCCGCCAGCGCGCTATCGCCCAGCTCTACCAGAGTGGGCGCTTCGACCAACACCTGCTGACGCTGCGCCAGCACTTACACGAGCAAGCACAGGCCATGAGTCAGCGCCTGAATGCACGCCTGGAAGGGTGTGTGACCTATCGAATGCCTATCGCCGGGGCCAGCTTCTGGTTGCAGTCGGTAGCACCGGTGGATATGCGTCTAGTGTTCCAGCGAATGATCGCTCAACAGGTGGTGATTGGTCCGGGCGAACTGTTCAGCCTCAGCGGCTTGCACCATCAACATATGCGGCTGAGCCACACCTTCAATGGGTCTCTCAACCTGGATATCACCCTGGATACTCTGGCC